>CAYNLL010000055.1:0-11488 GCA_964398015.1 uncultured Opitutaceae bacterium
CGGAGATGAGCTGCGAGAGGACCCGGGGCCCGCTCGGCAGCTTTCCAAGGTCGCATGATTCAAGAATTTCCCGAGGAGGCATGGTGATGCATCCATTATCGTCACAGCCCCCCATTCATGTAGCGGCAGGGCGACGACCGGGATAGGGAGGCGGCTTCATGCAACCGCCTCCGCTGCAACGGCCCCGGGGCCGAAGGGCTAGTGTCGGGCGATCAAGATCATGCCGCCGGCGAGTGCGATCATGGACGCAAAGACGACGATGGCTGTCTTGACCGAGACCCGGTTCACGGAACCGGTGCTGTAGTGAATGGCTGAAGGTGAATTTTTCACGCCTGCCGATCAGCACATCCTGTACCAACGCCGCCCGGCGCAGGATGCGCCAGAAGCACCTTCGGGACAATGGCTTGCCGCATCCGTTGTCTTTCATGGCGTTCCGCGGGCCCCAGCCGCACTGACAACGATGGCACCGGGGAGGCGGGCAGGGCTGCGCGCGGAGCCGGGACCCCGAGGTTTTCCTTCAACAGGCACCCGAACTGCTCCACGATCCGGAACGCCGACGTCCCGATGACGAGCCTCCACCTTCAACCCACCCATGGTCCCGCGGCAGCCACCCCCGCGGCGGAGGTCCCGCCCTCGTGACCGGATTTGAGGCGCTGCAGGTCGGCAGGCGGTTCCGGATCGGCGGGTCGATTGTCGACGCCCTCGCAGGCTTCAACCTGTCGACCCCGAAGGGCTCGCTCACGGCCGTCCTGGGCCGATCGGGCTGCGGGAAGTCGACGCTTCTTCGCCTCTTCGCGGGCCTGGACGCGCCCACCTCGGGAGAGGTCCGCATTCACGGGCGCGCCGTCGAGGAGATGAGGCGCGAGCATCGGATCGGCGTGGCCTTCCAGGACTCGGCACTTCTGCCGTGGAGGAGCGCCGAGGCCAACATACGCCTGCCCTTCGAGGTGGCAGGGATGGAGGCCGCCTCAGGCGCGATCGAGCGCCTGATCGCGCTCGTGGGCCTCCAGGGCTTCGCGAGGGCGCACCCAAGCCAGCTCTCGGGGGGCATGCGCCAACGGGTGGCGATCGCACGCGCCCTCGCGATAGCCCCCGAGGTCCTCCTCCTGGACGAGCCCTTCGGCGCTCTGGACGACCTCACGCGCCAGCGCATGAATGTTGAACTGCAGCGCATCTGGCTCGACCGCGCCCCCACGACGCTCCTTGTGACCCACTCGGTCGCCGAGGCCGTGTTCCTGGCTGACCAGGTCGTGGTGATGGGCACGCCCCCGAGGCGCCGGGTCGAGGTCGTCGATGTCGCGCTTCCCCGCCCCCGGACGCGGCAGATGCTGCGCAGCACGCCGTTTCACGCCATCTGCGACCGGCTGACCGAGCTCCTCTTCGAGGACGAAGGCCCGGGCGGCTCCTAGGGCCATGGCAGCGTCGCGCGTATCCCCGTCCCCCGCGGCCGGTCTCATCGACGGGCGCGCGGCGTGGCGCTCGCTCGCGCCGGTCCTCGCGGGCCTGGGCCTCCTGCTGGCCCTCTGGTGGGCGTCGTCGGCCCTCTTCGCCTCGCTGCGGGTCGTCCCGTCGCCGCTCGCGGTGTTTCGCCAGATGCTGTTGGACCGGGCCAGCTACGTCGCCAACGGCGCGGCGACGCTGCGCGAGGCGCTGGTCGGTTTCCTGTGGGGCAATGCCGCCGCCGTCGTCCTCGGCGGCGTGTTCGTGCGGTACCCGCTCGCCGAGCGCAGCCTGCTTCGGGTCGCGGTCGCCAGCTACTGCATCCCGCTCGTCACGATAGGCCCGATCCTCGTGGTGGTGCTCCCCGGCGACGGACCTAAGGAGGCGCTGGCCGCTCTTTCAGTGTTTTTCACCTCGCTCCTCTGCACGCTGCAGGGGCTGCGCTCGGCGAATCCCTCCAGCCTGGACGTCGTGCGCTCCCTGGGCGGGAGCGAGGCGAGGGTCTTTCGCTCCGTGCGCGTCCCCAGCGCCCTTCCCAGCCTCTGCGCGGGGCTGCGCATCGCGGCCCCCGCGGCCATCCTCGGGGCCGTGATCGGGGAGTATTTCGGCGCAAGCCGGGGCCTGGGCGTGGCGCTCGTCCAGGCCCAGTCCTCGTTCGAGGTGGAGCGAAGCTGGGGGATCGCCCTCTGCCTGGCCGCAATGGCGGGGCTCTCCTACGCCCTCGCCTCCGTGGCCTCGCGCCTTCTCGTTCCCTGGGCCGGGCAGGAGGCGACGGTTGCCGTGGGTGCCGCCGGCGTCCAGGCGCCCGGGGGCGCCGGCGGGCGGGGCGCCCGCCTCGCCTCGTCTCTCTTTTTCCTCGCGACCTCCATGGCCCTCGGCATCGGCCTGTGGTATGTCCTCCTTCGCGTCTTCCGCCTGAACGACTACTTCGCGAAGACCCCGCTCGACGTCTGGCGCTACCTGGTCTCCGACCGCGCCGCCGGCGCCAACCGCGGTGAGATCCTAGCGGCCCTTCGCATCACGCTCGTTGATGCGGGCGTGGGCTATGCCTGCGGGACGGCGGCGGCCGTGCTCGCGGCCGCGCTCATGGCCGCCTTCCCGCCCGCGCAGCGGGCGTTCATGCCGGGCGCCGTCTTCATGCGCTCGATTCCGATCGTCGCCATCGCCCCGCTCATCTCGCTGGTCTTTGGCCGAGGCCTCCTCGGCGTCACGGTGGTGGTCGCCTGCGTCGTGTTCTTTCCCACCCTGGTGTACGTCCTCGCGGGGCTGCGCGGCGCCCCGCGGGCGGCGGGGGAGGTCGTGGCCGCGTTCGGCGGCTCCCGGCTGGAGGTCGTGCGCAGGGTGCGGTTCTGGTACGGCGTCCCGTCGCTGTTCACGTCGGCCCGAAACGCCGTTCCCGCCGCGATCGGCGGGGCGATCCTCGCCGAATGGCTCACGACCGGCCAGGGAGCGGGAAACCTCCTCGTCGTGGCCTACAGCGAGTCGCAGTTCGACACGCTCTGGTCCGGCAGCGTCGTCCTGATGGCGCTCTCCGCGGGCTGCTACGGCGCGCTCGGTCTCCTGGAGGAGGCGGTCGCCTCCCGCTGGGGGACGGCCCCCGGCGGCGCCTCGCGCGGGTGACGGGGCGTCCGCGCCTCAGAGCCGGCTCTTGCCGCCCAGGGCCTCGGCCACGAGCGAGGCATCAAACAGGTCGGCGGCCGAGGTCTCCACCCCGATGGAGCGGATGGCGGCGACATTGGCCTCCATCCCCTCCTTGCTCATCGAGAGCAGGCCGTTGCGCAGCGTCTCGGGAGTCGCGACCAGGGGCGCTAGGGCGGCCGCCGAGAGGGCCTGGGCCTTCGGGTCCAGGTTGAGGTACCTGCCGTACACCTCGACGGTCAGCCGGGCCCCGCGCGCGGGATCGTCGACCGCACCCTGCCATCCGCGGATCATCGCGCGGAGGGCCCGCACCACCTGGCCCCGCCTGGCCGTGTCGGCCAGGGTCGATTCGCTCACGACGACCACGTCCGCCCAAATCGAGTAGTTGAAGTCCGACATCACGAGCGTGACGGTGTCCACGCCGCGAAGCCTCAGCTGCACGGGCTGCGAGGTCAGGAATGAGACCATCCCGTCGATCTCCCCGTTCACCAGGGGCGCGGGGTCGTTCTGGACCGGCACGAGGGTCACCCGGCCCGGGTCTATGCCGTTCGCCTTCAGGAATCCCTTCAGCGTGATGCGGTTGGCCTGGGGCACGCCGAGCCTGCGGCCGACCAGGTCCCTGGGCACGCGGATGGGGAGGGCCGGCAGCGACATGATCGAGGTGGGGTTTCTCTGCAGCGTCGCCGCGACGACCTTGAGGCGCGCCCCGTGGAGGCGCGCGCGCGCGATGCCGTCCGTGCTCTCGAAGCCGATCAGCACCCTGCCGGAGTCAACCAGCGGCGGGGTCGAGACGGTCGGTCCCCCGGGGACGATCGTGCACCGCAGGCCCTCCTGCTCGAAATAGCCGGAGTCGGCGGCGATGAATTCCCCCATGTACTCCACGTTGGCGAGCCAGCCCAGCTGGACCGTGATGTCCTCCAGGGGGCGTCCCGCGGGGGCGTCCCCGGCCCGCGCCGCGGGCGCACACAGGGTGATTCCGCAGAGGGCCAGGGCGGCGAGCGTCCGGGCGACTCCCGGGAGGGGCGGGTTTCGCGCCGCGTGCGGGGTAGTTGTCATTCGGGGAGGTGGGGCGGCCGCCGGACGCGGAATCCTCACCAGGGGAAGGCCTCGTCCAGCCGGAAAAATCCCCCGGTCGGGCCGTCCTCGGGAAGGGTGGCCAGCCGCGCGCTCGTCCTTCCGCCCTCGCTCACCTCGACCAGCGCCTGCTGGCCGCCCATCTCCGTCTTCACCCAGCCCGGGTCGGCCGAGTTGACCTTGATCCTTGTGCCGCGCAGCTCGTACGCCAGGTGGATCGTGAACGCGTTGAGCGCGGTCTTCGACGCGTCGTAGGAGAAGATCTTGGAATGGTATATCCTCGACGCCGGGTCGGAGTGCAGCGCGAGCGAGCCGACGATGCTCGAGACGTTCACGATCCGCCCCGCCGGAGACTTGCGAATCAGGGGCAGGAGCGTCTGCGTGAGCCTCACTGCCCCGAAGAAGTTGGTCTCGAACACCCGGCGCAGCTCCTCGGCGTCGACCAGGCTCGACGAATCCCTCACGAGGATCGCGGCGTTGTTGACGAGGATGTCGAGCTTGCCGAAGCGCTTCTCCAGATGCGCAAGCACCCGGCGGTGGTCCCCGGCCCGCGTGACGTCGAGGCGCACCGCCTCGGCGGCGATGCCCTTCGCCGAAAGCAGGGCGGCAGCCTCCTCGCCCTTCGCGAGGTCGCGCGATCCGAGGACGACGCGGATGCCCTTCTCGCCGAGCTCGCGCGCGGTCTCGAATCCTATGCCCCGGTTGGCCCCGGTGATGAGGGCCACATTGCCCAGTGCCTGGGTCTTTGCATTCATGTCTCCTCCTTTTGAGTTGATACGTTCATTGGCCCCGGGCCCCCGTCATGCGGCCGAGGGCGAGCTGCTCCACATACCTGATCCCCTGGTAAAGAGTCAGGGAAAAGAGCGTGGCAAGGGTGACGCGCGTCCACAGGGCGCCGTAGTCCGACGTGGCCACGTCCGAGGCGATCGAATAGCCGAGCCCGCTTCCCGTCGCCAGCCACTCGGCGAGCATGGCGCCCGTGATCGCGAGGGGCGACGCCACGCGCAGGGAGGCGAAGAGGGCGGGGAGCGCGTTGGGCACCTGCACGTGGCCCAGGGTCTCAAGCCTCGACGCGCCGAAAACATGCATCAGGTCGACCGCGTCCTGCGGCGTGCGGTCCAGGGCGAGCGTGAGGTTCACAAGGGTGGGGAAGAACGTGACGATCCCGCCGATGACCGAGATGGCCGCCAGGTTCCGGCCGAAGACGAGGACGATCAGGGGGGTCATGGCGACCAGCGGGACCGACTGCAGCGTCATCGCCGGCCCCATGAACATCTGGCGCACCGCCGGCACGACGTTGAAGAGGCTGGCCACGGCAACCGCCGCGGCCGTCCCCGAGGCCAGGCCCAGGAAGGCGTCGCGCAGCGTGACCGCCGACTCGCCCAGGAGGGCCGCCCTGTTCTCGGCGCCGGAGTCGGGATCGAGGATGTAGGCCCATACGTCCAGCGGGCCCTTGCCAATGAAGGGCGAGACGTGGAACGCCCTGAGGAGGAGGGCCCAGGCGAGAAGGACGATGAAGATCGAGAAGGTGGCGGAGACGAGCACCTGGAGGCCGACGGGAAGTCCCGAAGCCCGCAGCACGCCCGCGCCCCGCTCCGCCGTCTCCCCCGCCAGGTTGGCGTGGGTCTCGCGCGCCCACGGGGTGAGCCGGCCGCCCACGAACCCGATGGCGAGGTAGGCGAGACCGGCCAGGGCCGTGGTGAAGAGCGCGACCGCCCACGTGCGCGGATAGTTCATTCCCTGCTGCGAATTGATCAGCACGACGCCGAGTCCGCTCTCCGCTCCCATGAACTCGCCCACGATGGACCCGAGAATGGAGGCGGGCGCGGCCACCCGCAGCGCGGCGAACAGGTAGGGGAGCGCGGCGCGGCACCGGGCCTCGGTCATCTTCGCCACGGCGCCGCCGCCGAAGGAGTGGATGGTGTCGAGCAGGGGCTTGTCCACGCTGCGCAGGCCGGCGATTGAGCCGACCAGCGTGATGAAGAAGACCGAGAGTCCCGAGAGGATGATGCGCGGCGTGCCCCCGTTGAAGATCACGACCAGGACCGGCCCGATCGCCACGATGGGCACGCAGTAGGAGACCGCGCCAAGCTGAAGGACGGGCCTCTCGAGGGAGGGGAGGGCGACGACCAGGAGCGCGAGAGCGACCGCCAGCAGATTGCCCCCGAGCCAGCCGATCAAGGCGGTGCGAAGGGTCGGCACGGCGCTCGAGAGGTAAAACATGAGTCCGTCGTCTCGGAACTGCCGCGCGATCAGCAGCGGCCCGGGGATCGTGCCCCGGCCCGAGAAGAAGTGGGCCACCCCCTCCTGCCAGAAGAGGAGGAGGACGGCGATGCCGACCAGCCCTGTGAACAGCCGTCGCGCCGTGTCCGGATCTGCCTGCGCGTAAGGCCTCATGCCGATGGCGCCGGCCCCCGCGCGGGCGCGGGATCCCGAGGGCCGGACGCCCCACACGGCCCTACCGTCCCTCGGGGGCCCGGCGTCACGCCTTCCTCTTCGGCTTTCCCGGGCCGGGCTTCTTGCCGGGAGGGTTGATCTTGCGCAGGTAGTCGCCCCACCGCGAATCGAGGCCCTTGATCTGGTTCAGGAGGACCGCGCCCCCGGAGTGCCACCAGTGGTCGCGGCCCCTGCCCATGAGCGTCCCGCGGCGGGTGTGGAAGTCGACCTGGTAGTCGTGGACGACCACCTTGCGCTCGCCGCGCGCCGTCACGGATTCGGTCCAGGCCGCGAGCTCCATGCTGGTGCGGTCCTTCTTCGCCGTCGCGAGCAGGCGCACGGCGTGGGCCGAATAGATCCAGCGATCGGGCCCCGGGGGTATCCTCAGGCGCTGAGCGTTGATCGCCTCCAGGAGAACCGGCGCGCTGATCAGCCCGTAGCCCACGTCCTCGGTCGCGATGATCTCCAGGCGGCGCCAGAGGAGCTCCTCCGCCTCGGGACCCGTCGAATAGAACTCGTAGGCCGCCAGCAGCGCCTCCTCCAGGAGGCCCCGCCGGATGGATTTCTGGAGGACGGAGCGGACCTCGTCCGCCGCGTACCCGTTGACCGTCTGGCAGCGGCTCCAGACGTCCTCGTGCTGGGGACGCAGCGGCGCGGCCGCGGCCGGCGTCGGTCCCTTCTTATAGTGTGGTTTTTCCTTCATAGGCTTCGTTGAGGATTTCATTGGTGAACATGTCCGGGGTGGCTCTCACGCCCGCCGCGGAGAGGGTGGCGATCGTGTCCTGGATATCCGGCGGGCTCATCCAGAACAAGCCGTGCCGCCGGGTGTCGGCGTCCTCCATCACGGTGTTCGTGACCCTGCACGAGGCCCTCTCGGCCTCGAAGTCGAGTCCGTTGCCCTTGCCGTAGACCTCCACGGTGAGCCGCGCCGCCAGGTCGGGATCCCTGATGGCATCCTGCCATCCCTTCACCTCGGCCTTCATGAACGCGACGAGCTGCGACCGCCTTGTGGGGTCCTGAAGGGAGTCCGTGGCGACGGAATAGGTTGCCGTGAACATCCGGTACCCGAAATCGGAAAACGGGAAGTAGTGGATGTCGTTGCCCCGCGCCTTGAGCTGCACGACATCATCGTTCAGGTAGCCGAAGAAGCCGTCGACCTCTCCGGAGACGAGCGGGCTGAAGTCGAACTGCACGGGCACGGTTTGGATCCGGGCGGGGTCGAACCTGTTGAGCTTCAGGAACGCATGCCATATGACCAGGTTGTTCGTCTGGATGCCGATCCTCCTGCCGATCATGTCGCCGGGCTCCTTCAGGGGCGAGCGCGCCATCGAGATCATGGCGAAGATGGTCTTGCGGTAGTTGGCCCCGATGCACTTGAGCGAGGCGCCCTTGGCGACCGCGTTGCTCATGAAATCGGGGGAGCTCTGGCCCACCAGCGCACGGCCCGAGGCCACGATGGGGTCGGCGTTGATCGTGGGCCCGCCGGCGACGAGGTCGACCTCGAGCCCGTTCTGCCGGTAGTATCCCCTCTCCTGGGCGATGTATTCGCCGGCGAACTGGAAGTTCTTGATCCAGCTGAGCTGGTACGAGATCCGGCCGAGCGGCGGCGCGAGCTCCCCCAGGACGATGCCGGCTAGGCCGGAGTCCGCCAGGGCGAGGCCCGCGCCCAGGCCGCCGAGGCAGCGGACAAACCGTCGCCTGCCCATGGCGGAGCCGTCAGTAGTTGTAGGCCTTCGAGGTTCCGCCATAGAAGTATTCGCCCGTCACGTCGGCCACCCAGCCGCTGAGCGCATCGTAGAGCCTCTCGCCGATCTCCGCCGTCGCGATTGACGGGAACCCGAGGATTCCCCGGAACTCCGGGTCGCGGTTCGTGGTCTTGCGCGGGAAGTAGACGCCGCCGCCGGAGACCACCGGGTGCGCAAACGGAAGGGGCGAGACTGCCGCCTCGAGCCGGTAGTCGAGCTCCTTGCCCTGCGCCACGAGGTTGGGGTGCTGTGCGAGCATGCGCGCGGTCTCGCCCGCCCCCCCGTGCCCGTCGCGCATGCCCGGCGGGAGGCCGGCAAAGGCCTCGGGGAGCAGCTTCACGACGAAGGGCAGCCAGTTGAGCACGATGACCTGGAGGCGGTCCGCGGTTTCCGTGGAGAGCTCGCGCGCGGCGACCATGAGGGCCCCCAGGCTCATGTCGTGCCCCATGACCAGGACAATCTTGCCGATGCCGTCGCGGTGCAGGTTCAGGCACACCTCCTTCACGAGGATGACCAGGGTGGAGGGCTTGATGTCGATGCTGCCGGGAAACCCGAGGTTCGAGATCGGGGCGAACGGGATGGTCGGCCCGAAGATGGCCTTTCGTCCCGCCGCATCCAGCTTTAGGATGGCGCGCCGCACGATCTCCTCGATCTGGTAGTTGTCCTGGCCGAGCGGAAGGTGGCCTCCGTGCTGCTCGATGGCGCCGACCGGCACCAGCGCAACATCGGTCTGGGCGAGCGACTTGGACAGCTCGTGCGAGGTCATCATCCCCCAGGACTTGGGGCCGACGACCGTGTAGAGTGGGGGTTCGTCCATTGGATTATCCTTCTTTTTCCAGGGCACGCCAGCGGACCCCAGGGACGGGGAAAGCCGGCGCCGGATTCGCTCAGCAGGTACCATGCCCCCTGCCCCGTCTCCCGCGGGCCGGACGTCAGACCGGGCCGCAGGGCCCGCGAAACCGGCGTTCCGGGGCCTCAAAGAGGCCGGGACCGGGGACGCTTGCGCCCCGCACCCACGTCGCGCGCACCATTCCCGGCCGGTAGCGGAAGATCATCAGTGTCAGGAGCTGCTCCATCCACTTGTCGACGAAGCCGTCCGTGAGCCGGAGCGACTGCACGTCGGCGAGGAACATGTCCGCCTCCTTTCCGACCTCCAGGGAGCCGATCGTGTCGGAGAGCCCGAGCGCGCGGGCGCCCGAGAGCGTCGCCAGCTCGAGCCAGCGCTGCAGCGACAGCACGACCGCATCCTCGGGCCGGAGCCTCTGGCGCACCGATTGGCAGACCCAGCCCAGGGAGATGGCCTGCAGCAGCGAGACATCGGCGCAGCCTCCGACGTCCGATCCCAGGCCGACCCGGATGCCGAGGTCGAGATAGCGCCCGAGGTCCATCACGCCGGCGACGCAGAGGATGTTGGAGGGGCAGTGGGCGACGACGCAGCCTGTCTCCCTCATGCGGGCGAGCTCCTCCGGCGAGAGGAAGACGCTGTGGGCGAAGATGCTCTTCGGCCCCAGGCCGCCCGCCTTGTCGTAGACGTCGAGGTAGTTGCGGCACTCGGGGAACATTTCCTTGATCACGACCATCTCGCCCGGCGTCTCCGACAGGTGCGTCTGCCAGTAGGCGTCGTGCTTGCGGGCCATGCGGGCCGATTCCCGCATCATCTCGCGGGAGCAGCTCGGGGCAAAACGCGGCGTGAAGACATAGAGGAGCCGGCCGTTGTCGTGTCCGTTCCACTTCGCGCAGAGGGCCTCGGACTGGAGCAGCCTCGTGTCGGTGACCTTCGAGTCCGGAATGGCGCTGTCGTAGCGGGCCCGGTCCATCAGGCACTGCCCGAGCAGCATGCGAAACCCGTTCGCGGCCGCCGCGGCGAACGCCTCGTCTGTCGCCTCGTCGTCGACCGACCCGTAGAGCACGGGGGTCGTGGTGCCGGAGGCGGCAAACAGGCTCAGGTATTCCAGCGACCGCTGGCGGCTGCGCTCGCCGTCGAACTTCCGCTCCGTCGGGGACATGACGTCGGCGAGCCAGGGCATGACCTCCCGGCCGTAGTCGTTCATGCCGGTCATGGGGAACTGCGGCAGGTGGCCGTGAAGGTCGATCATCCCCGGCAGCAGCCAGAGGGGCCGCACGTCCGTCACGGGGACCCCGCCGCGGTAGGCCGCCGCCGGGCCCACCGACGCGATCCTTCCGGCGCCGTCCACCTCGAGAACGCCGTCCTGCTCAAAGAGGAAGGTTCCGCTCGACTGCGCGCTCACCAGGGTGGCCCGCAGGGAGAAGGGCCCGCGGCGCAGGGCCTGGGGAAGAAGGGAGGGGGGAGGGTTCATGGCGTATGCGTCCTCGATATGTCTTGGCCTTTCGGGCTCAGTCCTTTCCGCTTTCAAACAGAAGCTCGCTCAGGCGGTCGCAGTAGGCGTGGAACGCGGGGCTCCTCAGGTCCTGTGGCCTGCGCGGCCTCGGCAGGTCGATGGCGACAATCTGCCCGAATCCGCCCGGGTTCGTCTTCATCACGACCACCCGGTCCGAGAGGAACACCGCCTCCGGGATCGAGTGCGTCACCAGCACCGTGGTCATGGGGTTCTCCGACCAGATCCGCTGGAGCTCCAGGTTGAGGCGCTGGCGGGTCATCTCGTCCAATGCGCCGAAGGGCTCGTCGAGGAGGAGCAGCTTGGGATCGGTGATGAGGGCCCGGGCCATCGAGACGCGCTGCTGCATCCCGCCGCTCAACTGGGCCGGTCGGCTCTTCTCGAACCCCTTGAGGCCGAAGAGCGCGATGATGTCGGCGACGGCCTCGTGGTCCACCTTGCGTCCCGCCAGCTTCAGGGGAAGGCGGATGTTGTCCTCCTCGCCCGGGAGATGCTGCGCGATCCTTACTGGCCCCTCCATGCCGCCAAGGCCCTTGGAGACAAGGTGGCTTCCCCCGTTCAATACGGACGGGCGTTCTAGCGGCGAGCGCCCGTTGATACTACGGGTTTACCGTCTTCGCGAGCGCCTGTGCGTGCTCGAGATGCATGCTCAGGGTGCCAACATACTTTTTCGCAAACGCCACGACGTCGGGGTCCGTGCCGGTCGCCGCTTCGTCCTTGAAAAGATCCACGGCGCCGTCGTGGGCACTCACCATCAGCTTGGCGTACGCCTTGTCGAAATCGGCCCCGGACTTGGTC
>CAYNLL010000056.1:0-11343 GCA_964398015.1 uncultured Opitutaceae bacterium
ATGTCGCCCGGGTCGCGGCCGGTCCGGGCGGTGATCTCCGCGGCAAGCAGGCACGGGATGAAGCCGTCCTTGTCCGTGGTCCATACGCTTCCGTCCATCCTGAGGAACGAGGCGCCCGCGCTCTCCTCGCCTCCAAAGCCGAGCGATCCATCCAGCAGGCCGTCCACGAACCACTTGAAGCCGACGGGAACCTCGCTGAGCCTGCGGCCCAGACCTGCCGCCACGCGGTCGATCATCGCGCTGCTGACCACGGTCTTCCCGACGGCGGCCTCCCTGCGCCAGTTCGTGCGGTTCTGGAAGAGGTGCGAGATGGAGACCGCGAGGAAATGGTTGGGCGGGATGAGCCCGGCGCTCCGGGTCACGATTCCGTGGCGGTCATGGTCGGTGTCGCAGGCGAACGAGAGGTCGAAGCGGTCCTTCATTCCGATCAGGCGCTGCATCGCGTAGGGCGAGGACGGATCCATGCGGATCTGCCCGTCCCAATCCACCGTCATGAAGCGGAACGTGGGATCGACGGCGTCGTTCACGACCGTGAGGTCCAGGTGGTGGCGCTCGGCGATCCTCGCCCAGTAGTGGACGCCTGCGCCGCCGAGCGGATCGACACCGATGCGGATCGACGCACCGCGGATGACCTCGAGGTTCACGACGTTGTCGAGATCGTTGACATAGGCGCTCAGGAAGTCGCGCCGGTGGGTCGTGGGCGCCCGCAGGGCGCGATCGAGGGGAATCCGCCGCACCCCATCCATCCCGCCCTCGAGCAGGGCGTTGGCCTCGGCCTCGATCTGGTCGGTCACGGCGCTGCCGGCGGGCCCCCCGTGGGGGGGGTTGTACTTGAAGCCCCCGTCATGCGGCGGGTTGTGGGACGGGGTGATGACGATCCCGTCGGCAAACCCGCTGATGCGACCGCTGTTGTAGGTGACGATCGCGTGGGAGATCACCGGCGTCGGCGTGAATTCGTCGCCCTCGGCGATCACGGTGTCCACTCCGTTCGCCGCCAGCACCTCGAGGGCCGTCGCGAAGGCGGGGACGGACAGCGCGTGGGTGTCGATGCCCATGAACAGAGGGCCGGAGAATCCCTGCTGGGCGCGGTACAGGCAGATGGCCTGGGTGATCGCAAGGATGTGATTTTCGTTGAACGCGAGGCCTAGGGATGAGCCGCGGTGCCCGGAGGTGCCGAACGCCACGCGCTGGGACGGCACCGCGGGATCGGGGACCCCGGTGTAGTAGGCGGTGATCAGCCGCGGCACATCGACAAGGATGTCGGCGGGCGCCGGCTTCCCGGCAAGGGGGCTTATCTTCATGCGGCCCCCTCCGGCGGATTTCCCGCCTCGGCCACCTTTGCCAGGCGGCGGCGATGGCGCTCGGCGCCGCTGAAGCGCGCTGCAAGAAAGGCCTGGACCAGCTCCAGGGCGGCGGCGTGGCCCACCACGAGGCCCCCGAGGCAAAGCATGTTGAGGTCGTCATCCTCCACGCCCTGGTGGGCGGAGTACGCGTCGTGGATGAGGCAGGCGCGCACGCCCTCGACCCTGTTGGCGGCGACGGACGCCCCGACGCCGCTGCCGCAGATCCCGAGGCCGCGGTGAACCGCGCCGCAGGCGACGGCGCGCGCAAGCGGCAGGATGAAGTCCGGGTAGTCATCGGCGGGCCGAAGGCTCTCGTCCCCAAAATCCGTCACGCGGTGGCCCGCCTCGCGCAGCATGCCGGCGAGGTACTGCTTCAGCTCGAAGCCGCCATGGTCGGCCGCTATCCCGACGCGCAGGGGCGCCGTCTCCTTCGATGCTTCTGGATGGGGCGATTCCATGGTGCAGTCCTCAGACGGACAGGGGGCCGCGATCGGCCAGGTCCGTGTACTTGCCCTGCAGCGCGAGGCTGTTGCAGGCGGCGCGGTGGAGGAGCGCTTCCTGAGCGGCGGGCACCCTGGCGGGCGAGCCGTGCCACGCCTGGAGCGCTGCGTCCTGCAGGGCGCGGCCGAACGAGAAGCTCAGGGTCCACGGGGCGCGGCCTGCGAGGCAGATGGCGCTCAGCCGCTGCGTCGCGGCCACGGCGTCCTGGCCTCCCGAGAGAAAGACGATTCCGGGAACAGCCGCCGGCACCGTGCGACGCAGGCAGCGCACCGTGGCCTCGGCGACCATCCCCGCGTCCGCGGGGCGGGCGTGTCCCTTGCCCGGCAGCACCATGGCTGTCTTGAGCAGCATCGTCTCCAGCGCGACCCTGTGCTCGCAGAGGCGCGCGAAGACGGTCCTGAGCACGGCGCCCATGACCTCCTCGCACCGCGCGAGCCCGTGGTCCCCGTCCATGAGGATCTCGGGCTCCACGATCGGCACCAGGCCCGCGGCCTGGCTTGATGCCGCGAAGAGCGCGAGGGTGCGGGCGTTCGCCTCGATGCAGGCCTGCGTCGGGGTGCCCGCGCCGAGGGCAAAGACCGCGCGCCATTTTGTGAAGCGCGCGCCCAGTTCCCTGTACTGCGCGAGCCGCTCGCCGAGGCCGTCGAGCCCCTGCGTGAGCTTCTCTCCGGCGAAGCCCGGCAGCGCAACCGTGCCCTTGTCCACCTTGATGCCGGGGATGATCCCCCGCTGCTCGAGGGCGGCGGGCGCCAGCGCTCCGCCGACCTTCTGGCGGATCGTCTCGTCGAACAGGATCACGCCGCTGATGCTCTTCGCCAGATCGGGGGCCGTGATCAGCAGCTCGCGGTACGCACGGCGGTTCTCCTCCGTTGACGGGATATGGAGGGCCTCAAACCGCTTTCCAATGGTCGTGAGGCTTTCATCCGCGGCCAGGATGCCCTTGCCTTCGGCGAGAAGGGCGGTGACGGTGGATTCCAATTCGAACGCGGCCATTTAGGGTGTCCCGGGGCTGATCCGCGGTGGCGGCGGATGCAGGGGTGTTGGGAAGGTTTCTATGGAGGGGGTTCGTGCGGAGAGTTGGGACGCATTGCCCTGTCAGCTTGCCGCCGCGGCCGTCCGGGCGCCGTCGAAACCCCAGGCAGGCCCGTTCCGGGTGACATTTAGCCCGGTTTTGGGCCGCCCTTCCGCGCCCTCGTCTCGCTGGCGAGGTTCCCGGCCGTGGACGGCGCCCGAAAGGGGGACGGGATCCGACCGACCTGCCTCGGGCGTCGCGTCGAGGATGGCCTCCTGCAAGTCGAGGTCCGACTCGCCCGTCAGCTCGCGCTTTGCCTGCTCGTAGTGCGCCTGAAGCACATACGGCGCGGTGCGGCGGTCCGTCAGGGCAAGCGCGGTGGCCCGTTGGTGCACCATTCGGCGTGAAACGGGGCCCTTTTGGGCGGGACCTTCGTATGCCGGCTGATTATACTTGTGCGTGTGGGCGGGGGTTTGGGGGCGGCGGTCGCGTGGGGCGCCTGGAGGGTTGAGGGGACTCGTCCCTTTGGGGAGACGTGCCCCTCTTTCCCAGCGGGAACGCGCCGGTCGCCCGGTGTCAGTCGGTGTGCGCGCCCAAGCCGTGGCTTGAGGCGCCGGCGAGTTCGTGGGCCCCGGTGCGTTCAATCTCCTCGCGAGTGAGGTTCACAAAGATCTTTGAGTCCTCATAGCTGACCCGCGTGATCCTGCCTGGCGAGATGAGGATCTCCTTGCCCGAATACCAGTGGCCCGTGTCCACAGCGACCTCGCCGACGGCCCAGCTCCTGTCGTCGACCCTCAATCCGCTCAAATTGCCGATATTCCCGTCCACCGTGTGGATGCCGTACCCGGTCACCGCGAGGGCACTCCGAAGGTGCTTTTCGCTCTTCTCGTGGACCAGAAGCTGGTCCCCCACCACCTTGTTGGCGGGTGTCAGCATGTCCGGGAATCCGCTGAATCCCCACATCGCCCCGCCGTTCCAATAGGAGGGCCATCCGTAGTAGCGGTAGTAGTCGATCTCGTATTGCCGGGAAACGGGCCTGTGCGCCTCAATCGACGGGCTCTTCTCGATCTGCGACCGGGTGAGGTTGATGTGCTGCACCCGGGCGTCCTTGTCGAAGCGCCCGAAGGCGTAGGGGGACAGCAGCACCAGCCTGCCCGTGAGCCAGGATCCCGTGTCCGCTACCATGTAGCGGACGACCCAGAGCTTGTCGTCGAAATAGAAGTCTTTGACGTGCCCGATGTCGCCGTCCATCGCTGCGATTTTGGTTCCGATCAATTCTTTGGTGCTGATGAGCATAAGTGGGTCGGGTTGCCGAGTTGCGCGTTTCCCGCCCGGGGAATGCGCCTGTCGGTCCTGTACGCGACAGAGTAATCCTAAGGGCTTGGGGGAGCTATGGGGTAAAACCCTGACCCGAGGTGGATTTCATGGGCGTCGGCGGCGTGCGCCCGGCGTCCTCGCCCGGGGGGTCTAGATGACCCTCAGCACGATTTTGCCGCGGGTGCGGCCGCCCTTGCTGAGCTCCTGCCCGCGCGTGGCGTCGGAGAGCGGCAGAATCGTCTCGACCACCGCCTTCAGCTTCTCGGCGTCCGCCAGCCTGGCGATCTCCCCCAGCTGCGCGGAGTCGGGCTTGGTGAACACGAAGGCCCGCCGGACCCCGTGCGCCGCCGCGGCCTCGGCCGACGGGGGGCTCACGATCGAGACCAGGATGCCGCCGCGCTTGAGCGCCTTCCAGGAGCGTTCCTGGGTGTCGCCTCCCTGGGTGTCCAGGACGAGGTCCACCGGCTGCACCACGTCCTCGAAGCGCTCGCGCTCGTAGTCGACAACCTGGTCGACGCCGAGCTTGCGCAGAAAGTCATGGTTGCGCTCGGACGCCGTGCCAATGACGTGCGCGCCCTTCCATTTGGCCAGCTGCACCGCGAGGCTACCGACCCCGCCGGCCGCCGCGTGGATCAGCACGCGCTGTCCCGCGGAAAGCCCGCCCGCGTCGAACAGCGTCTGCCAGGCGGTGAGCCCGGCCAGCGGGAGGGCGGCGGCGTGGATATGGTCCAGTGACCTCGGCTTTAAGGCCACCTCGGACTCCTTGATCACGATGAACTCGGCATAGGCGCCGTCGCGGGAGATGTCGGGGCGGCTGAACACCTCGTCACCCGCCTTTAGGCGCGTGACCCCTGTGCCCAGGGCGTCGACGACGCCCGAGACGTCCCAGCCGAGTATCAGGGGCAGGGCGTGATGGAGCATCTCCTTCAGGTGCCCCTCGCGTATCTTCCAGTCCACAGGGTTGATGGCCGCCGCATGGACCCTGACCAGGACCTCTCCCGCGCCCGGATGGGGGCGCGGCGCGTCCTCGTAGGTGAGGACCTCGGGCCCTCCGTACTCGTAGATGCACACTGACCGCATCAGCTTCATGAGGCGGGAATGCGCGCGCTCGAATAGAACTCCCGCGCCTTTGCCAGCAGCTGGCCCTCGGACAGGTGGTTTTCGTCGATCACGAGCGAGCCGATGATCCGCCCCGCGATGTCGGCATGGTGGATCTTTGCCCAGGCGATGAACTGCTCCATCTCGCTGCTGGTGCCCTTGCCCGTGCCGAAGACGAGGATCTGGGTCGCGCCCTTGAGCGCGAGCGCCACAGGCTCAAAGAAGCTGTTCGGGTCAGGCTTCTCCTGCCCCCTCGAGAAGTCCCTCGAGTTGTGCGCGTGGCGAAAATAATCCTCCGGCTTGTGCGGCAGTATCCTCTCGGGGAGCGAGCCGTGCAATTCGGAGCGGTAGAGCCTCGCCACGTGGTGGTCGATCACGAGCAGGCGGTGCGCCTCGTCCTCGGCGGGTCCCGCCGCCTTCGGCTCCGTCCGCTCGAGAAAATGGCGAAGCTCCATGAGCTCCTCCGTCTCGGCGACGTCCTTTGTGCGGTGGGGGCGCAGCGACAGCTCCTGGCCGGCGCGCGTTATCCTCATGTTGCCGTTCGGCTCCTCGTCGACCCGCCCCAGCACCCGGAACAGCGCGTAGACGTCGTTCCAGCCCAGGTTGTGCGAGACGGGGTGCTGGAAGATCCGGTCATAGGTGCGCAGAGGGGAGCCGGTGAGGGAGGCGGTGGAATTCATGGTTAAGGTGAGGCGTGTGACGGCAGGACGGGATCTCTCGGGGAAAGGCATTTCCCGCCGGCGCATGATGCACCCGAAGTCCGATGCCTCAAATGGGGTGTAACCCTAGCGCACCCGGCGCGGACGCGTGCCCTAGCCCCTGAAGATGTCGAAGGGATCAACCCTGAGCACCTTACGGACGCCGACATTGCTGCACACGCCGGCGATCACCACGACCATGCCGAAGGCGAGCCCAAGGCTCCAAAATGCGATCATGGCCGCATCGTGGGGCGGGCGTGTCCGCGCGAAACAGCATCTCGCCGAAGTGCGCGACAAGGGCGACGCCGCCTACCGCGGTGCTCCTGGTCTCGCCCTCCCCAAACCCCTTCGTGAGTCCTGTGGCGACGATGGCTTCACCATGGGAGGTTTCCTGGATGTCAGAGACCATTGACGTGCCGGTGCAGCCGTGTCCTCGACTGGTGCGAGGGGATGTTCGCCTTCAGGCAGGCCTTGGCCTCCAGCCAGTTGTCGACGGCCTGGCCGGGCGCACGGTTGCTCTGCGCGTAAAGATGGTACGCGTAGCTGCGGATGTCGTCCTCGCTGGGCTCGGGGCGAAGGGGTGACCCCTTCGCCTTGTGCTTCACGCGTGCAGCCGGTTTCGAAGAGCGGATACCCATCCCGACACCTTACCCCCACGCAGAGGGCGGGGGCCATGGGGTGTAACCCGCACCGCATGGACCTCCTCGGTGGCCTGGGACCTTCGGCCGTCGCCGTAGTGCGGCCGCGGGCTGCGCAGGAAATAGAGGTCGATCTGCTGGCGCTCGCACTCGCGCCACAGCTGGCAGATCAGGGGCAGCGCCCGCCGGTTGACGCCGAGGTTGCGCCGGTAGTGCTCGATGCGGCCGATTTCGTCGAGCGCGTCGTCGTCAAACGTCGGATCGCCGGCCGTCTCCTCGCGGTGGGGGCCGAGAAGCCCGATCCTGCAGTAGTAGCGCAGCATCTCGGGATGGACGCCCGTCAGGTATGCGGCGGACCCGAGCGAGTGAGGCGCCGGCAGGGCGGAATCGGCGCAGACGAGGGTCAGAATGGGGTTGGAGTAAAGGGCCGCCGCTGTGGGGAAGCGCGCCGCTGCCGCGCGCGGCGGCGGGTTCGGGAGGACCGTGCGTGCGCGAGACGTGCGCGTGGGCGAGCCCAGGAATGCGGGTTGTGTTGGGGACGTCCCTTGGGCGTACGGGGAGGGATAGTTGAGCTCGTGGGTGTTCATGTGTTGGCCGCCGCGGGCGGGCAGGCTCGGGGCCTGCCGGTGTCCGTGGGCACGTGTCCATTGGCGGCGGCAAAGGATGCGCCCATCGCCTTGCGCGAGATATGGGGTCTAACCCTGCGTGAGGCTGGCCCGGAACGGCTTACCTCGGGTGAATACCCCATTGCGGCAGGGTCGCCCGCACTCCATGTTGTTTAGGCGTGACGTCCCTCCTTTGCGCAGTCCTGCGTTCCGCCGTGGAGGACGTCCCGTGACACCCTGCGTGCTCACCTTAAACGCAGGGTCTTCGAGCATCCGGTTCGCGGTGTACGAGGGGGGCCTCGAGCCCCGCAGGCGCCTCAGGGGAAAGATCGAACGCATCGGCCTGAGCGGCACGACCCTCTGCGCCGAGCTTCCGGCAGCGGGCCCGCGGGTCTCCCTGCGCATGGCAGCCTCGGATCACCGCACCGCGGTCGGCCGCCTGCTGGCCTGGCTCGAGGCGCAGCCAGGATTCGAGTCCGTGGGGGCCGTGGGCCACCGCGTGGTGCACGGCATGGGGCATTCCAGGCCAGAGCGGATCACGCCGGGCCTCCTGGCCGAGCTGCGGAGCATCACCCCGTACGACCCGGACCATCTCCCCGTGGAGATCGAGTTGATCGAGGCGGTCCGCAGGCGCCATCCCCGGCTGCCCCAGGTCGCGTGCTTCGACACCGCGTTCCACCATTCCATGCCGCGGGTGGCCAGGCTGCTGCCGATCCCCTGGCGGTATTCGAAGGAGGGTGTCGAGCGCTACGGGTTCCACGGCCTGTCCTACGAGTTTCTCATGGAGGAACTGGTTCGGCTCGGCGACCCGGCCGCGAAAAGGGGCCGCGTCATCCTCGCCCACCTCGGCAACGGGGCGAGCATGGCCGCCGTGAGCCGGGGCAGGAGCGTCGACACCAGCATGGGCTTCACTCCGGCGGCCGGTCTCGTCATGAGCACCCGATCCGGCGACCTGGATCCCGGACTGCTCTCGTTTCTGGCGCGCAGGGAGCGGATGACCCCCTCGCAGTTCGACCGGATGGTCAACCACGAGTCCGGGCTGCTCGGGATCTCCGGGATCAGCTCGGACATGCGCGACCTGCTCCGCCGCGAGTCGCGGAGCCGGAGGGCGGCGGATGCCGTGGAGTTGTTCTGCTACCAGGCGAGGAAATGGATCGGCGCGTACGCCGCCGTGCTCGGCGGGCTGGACACGCTCGTCTTCGCGGGCGGCATCGGCGAGAACGCCCCGCAGGTTCGGTCGCGCATCTGCGAGGGCCTTGGGTTCCTCGGAGTCAGGCTGGGCCCGGGGGCCAACGCGCGGGGCGCCGCGGTGATATCGGCCAAGGCGAGCGCGGTGGCGGTTCGCATCATCCGGACGGACGAGGAGCTCGTGATCGCGCGCTCCGTGTGCCGGGTCATCGGCGCGCGCGGAGCCGGCGCGAGGCCCCGACCCTAGGGCAGCCCCATGCCTTCGACCCCAACCGGCGCAGACGCTCCGGAGGCGCGCGGCCTGACGGGCGACCAGGTGCGCCTTCGCCTGGTGAAGTACGGGCCGAACACGATTCCCGACACGGAGCAGCGCGCGCTGCGCCGGGCGCTCGGCAAGTTCTCGGCCCCGGTTCCCTGGATGCTCGAGGCCGCGATCATCCTCGAGCTCGTCCTCGGCAAGTTTGTCGAGGCCGCGGTCATCGCGGTCCTCCTCGTCTTCAACGCGGCTCTCGGCTTCGTCCAGGAGGGGAGGGCCCAGGCGACGCTGGCGGCCCTCAGGTCGCGGCTGGCGCTGAGCGCCGTGGCCCGGCGGGACAACATCTGGGCCAGCGTTCCGGCCGCGGCGCTGGTCCCCGGCGACAGCATCAAGCTCTCGGTCGGCGCCGTGGTGGCCGCCGACGTGCGCATCACCGGGGGCGATGTCCTCCTCGACCAGTCCATGCTCACCGGGGAATCCGTGCCCATCGAGGGGGGGCCCGGGCTGCAGACCTATGCGGGGGCGTTGGTGAGACGGGGCGAGGCTGTCGCGGAGGTGACCGCGACGGGGCCGCGCACGAAATTCGGGCGGGCGGCGGAGCTGGTCCGCACGGCCCATGCGGAGAGCACCCAGCAGAAGGCCGTCCTTCGCGTGGTCCGCAATCTTGCCCTGTTCAACGGCACCCTCCTCGTGGCGATGGTGGCGTACGCGCACGCCGTCCATCTGCCGTCCGCCGAGATCGTGCCCCTGATCCTCACGACCGTCCTGGCGTCGATCCCCGTGGCCCTCCCGGCGACGTTCACCCTGGCGGCGGCCGTCGGGGCGCGAGACCTCGCGCGCGTCGACGTCCTCCCCACGCGCCTGTCGGCCGTCGACGAGGCGGCGAGCATCGACGTCCTCTGCGCGGACAAGACGGGAACGCTGACCCTGAACGAGCTGGCGGTGGCCGCCACCCGCCCTATGCCCGGCGTTGACGCCGCGCGCGTCCTCGGCATCGCCTCGCTTGCGAGCTCGGACGGCGGCCAGGACCCTGTGGACGCCGCAATCCGGGCCGCGGCGGCGAAGGCCGGCGCACCCGACATGCCCAAGCTTGTCGCCTTTGTCCCGTTCGACTCGGCGACCAAGATGTCCGAGGCCACGGCGACGGGTCCCGGCGGCGCCCCGCTGCGCGCGGTGAAGGGGGCCTTTCAGGCGGTCCAGGGTCTCGCCCGGCATGGGCCCGATGCCCCCGCACTGGCGGGCGAGATGGAGGCTCAGGGCATGCGTGTGCTGGCCGTCGCGCTCGGTCCCCCCGGGGAGCTGGAGCTCCTGGGGCTGATCGGCCTCAGCGACTCGCCCAGGGCGGATTCGGCGGCGCTGGTTGCGGAGCTGCGCACGCTCGGGGTGCAGACGGTCATGATCACGGGCGACGCGCCCGTGACGGCGGCGATCGTGGCCCGCGCGGTGGGGATCACCGGTCCGGTCTGCCCGCCCGGGCCCATCCCCGAAAAGGTCAGCCCCGGGGACTTCTCGGTGTTTGCCGGCGTCCTGCCGGAGGGGAAGTTCAACCTGGTGAAGGCGTTCCAGAAGAACGGCCACACGGTGGGCATGTGCGGCGACGGCGCCAACGACGCGCCCGCGCTGCGCCAGGCGCAGATGGGCATCGCGGTCTCCACGGCGACGGACGTGGCGAAGTCGGCGGCGGGCATCGTCCTGACAAAGCCGGGGCTCGAGGGCGTCGTGGCCTCGGTGAAGGAGGGCCGTGTGACCTTCCAGCGCATCATGACCTACGCGCTCAACTCGATCACCAAGAAGACGGTCCAGGTCCTCTTCCTTGCGGTGTGCCTGGTCATGACCGGCAACGCGATCCTGACGCCCATGCTGATGGTGCTGATCATGCTGACGGGAGACCTGCTCGGCATGTCGCTCGCCACGGACAATGTGCGGCCCTCGCCCGCGCCCAATGCGTGGAGGATCGGCAGGCTGACGATCGCAGGCGTCATCATGGGCGTGTCCGAGCTGGTGTATTGCACCGCCGTCATCGTGGTGGGCAAGTACAGCCTCGGGCTCGGGCTGGCGTCGCTGCGCACCCTCGCCTTTGTGTCCATCGTCTTCGGCAACCAGGCGACAACCTACACCAACCGCGAGCGCCGGCACCTGTGGAGCTCCTGCCCGAGCCGTTGGCTCCTGGCGTCCTCGGTCGCGGATGTCCTGATCGCGTCGACGCTTGCCGTGGCGGGAATCGTGATGACCGCGCTTCCCGTCGCGGTCGTGGGCTCCGTGCTGGCTGCGGCGGCGTGCTTTGCGTTCGCCCTGGACCTTGCCAAGGTGCCGGTGCTCAGGCGCCTGGGGATGGCATAGTCCCGGCGTGCGCAGCCCCAAGGACCTCCCTCCTTCGGGTTTCACCCCATGGCCCCTGTCCGGCCCAGGGCGTAGAGTGGCGCGGAACCAGGCTCCGCTCCGGCCCGCAAGGGGCATGGGGGCGGTGCGAGGTCATCCGCGCCTTCCCTTGCTGCCTGGGATGCCGGCGGCGGCGGCCGGGGGCCGGGGCCGGGGGCCGAAACCACTTCGAAACATGAACTCCACCTCCCCAGCACTCGGCCCGGAACAGCTTCGCCAGATCGATTCCTACTGGCGGGCCGCAAACTACCTGTCGGTCGGGCAGATCTACCTTTACGACAACCCGCTGCTCAGGCGGCCGCTGGCGC
>CAYNLL010000057.1:0-4690 GCA_964398015.1 uncultured Opitutaceae bacterium
AGGAGCTCTTCGAGAGCGAATTCTTCGGCCACGTGAAGGGCGCCTTCACCGGCGCGGTCAGGGACCGGGCTGGGCGCTTCGAGTCGGCCGACGGCGGCACGCTCTTCCTCGACGAGATCGGCGAGGTGCCCCTGGACCTCCAGTCGAAGCTGCTGCGCGTTCTTCAGGAAAAGCGCTATGAGCGCGTCGGCGAGGACCGCACCCGGCACGCCGACGTGCGCATCGTCGGCGCCACCAACCGCGACCTAAAAAAGGATGCCGCTGCCGGACGCTTCCGCGAGGATCTCTATTATCGACTGAGCGTCTTCCCGATCCAGGTCGCGCCGTTGCGCGACCGAAAGGAAGACATTCCGCCCCTGGCGAAACATTTCATCGAGCTTTCCGTCCGCGAACTCCGAATCCCGAAGCCGCGGCTGACCCGGGCGGGTGTCGCGAAGCTCCAGAGCTATGATTGGCCGGGCAACATCAGAGAACTCCGCAATGTGATCGACCGCGCCGTCATCCTGGCGCGAGGAGGCGCATTGGACTTTGACCTGCCCGGCGGAGAAGCGGGGCAACGCTTTGCCACCCCTCGTCCTCAGGCGGAGCCCGACGGCGAAAATCCGGGATTCCTCACGGAATCGGAGATGCGCGAGCGCGAGCGGGACAATCTGTTGGCGGTTCTCGGGAAGAGCGGCTGGAAGATCAAGGGCGAGAACGGCGCGGCCGAGCTCTTGGGCATCAAGCCGACGACGCTGGTTTCGCGAATCAAGAAACTTGGGCTGAAGCGGCCGGCATAAAAAGGGGCTCGTGGTCGCTGGGCTCAACGGTAGTACGATATTTAGTTCAGCTGAGGTACGATAATTCGTTTACACGATTTTTCGTACCTGCCACTAGATAATACATTATTTTGTTATATATTCAACAATAACGTGTTAAGATTCTAAGATGTTCTGGCATGGGGCATGAAAAAGGCGTGGCATGATCGCCATTATATTTTGCCTCTCCGGTCTCGTCATTGTCACGGCTTGGGATAGCTCGGCCTCCCGATAGCAGCTGCGGACTCGTCGCAATGCAATTCCTGACGCTGTCCCGCCGCCGAGCGAAGCTGTGTTGTGAAGTCGATTTCCATCGTCGCCTGGAAGCCGAGGCCGGCCTAGTCCGCGATCTTCGTGAGGCCGGGATCATCCGACAGATCTGGCACCGCGGCGATGCTCCCGGGGAATGCCTTCTGATAGAAGCCCAGAACGAGGAGGTGGCGCGCGCAGTTCTGGAGCTGTCGCCCCTCGTCAGAACCGGCCTCTTCGAGATCGACGCCGTCGTGCCGCTCAGGTCCTACGACACTTTCGCTGGGTCGCCTGGACGGGGCAAAACATAGAGATCCGGCCCCTAGTCCTGAGGGGCCCTCGGACCCTCACTTGAGCTCGGACCGGTGGAATTCGATGATCCGTCCGCTGAACCGCGGGACGCTGCTGGAGGCGCCAATGGTATTCCTTCCGATCGCTACGGTATCGGACGGTGCGTCATAGAATGGCGTCTTCGTCTCGAAGACGAGCTGGCCGTCCAACAGTACGGCCAATTCCTCCGACGCGTCAGACCACGGGGAGGATCCAACTCCTGCCGGCCGCTCCGAGGCGGGGAAGAAGGAACCAAATCGGACTTCCAGGTTCTGCCGCTTCCCTGGCGCAATTTCCACGGGAGCGCTCGTGGGCCCTCCGTAGCCCCAGTGATCCAGGGTGAACGTCGCATGGTTTGAATCCAGGTAATTGATCACCAGAACGTCGCCCCTGCCGGTGACGCCGGATGTGACCAGGGGCTCGTGGACGCCGGCCACGCCCACTGGAAACTCCAGCGTGATGACAATGGGGCCAACCTGATTCACCCTGCCGGGCGCGTTCCAGTCCCGTTCCAGCACCCGAGTTCCCACCACGACGCCCGTGAACTGCCGCCCGAGCGATCCTTGGTTCGATCCCCCTTTTCCAATCATGGGCCTGGTGCGAAACGCCGGGAAGAATGCCTGAGGCGCATCGAGCACCGGGGCTCCGTCCATGAGGACCGTCAGGTGCGCGTTGGCTGCCTCCGCCTTCCCCTTGGGAATGCCGTCAAAGTACGGATCACCCAGCGGGGGATAAAGCGGCGCCATGTCCACGGTGATCACATGGGGGCGCCCGTAGTCCACGGGGAGGGGATCACTCGTCGGCCCCCCATAGCCGGAGTGCTCAAATCCGAAGACAATCCTGTCGTTTGCGGCGTAGAGCACGTAGAGGTAGTCCGAAAGGAACTCGGAGCCTGTGATGACGAGCGGCTCCGTCTGCCCCGTCCGGCCCGCGGGGAATTTCACGGTGAGCTCCAGCGGGCCGTAGGTGCGCCCCGTGGCCCTGTCGAAGAGGAATCGGGGCGTGTCGAAAGCGTGCAGCAGTCCCCGGAAGACCGTGGGGTGCTCGACGCGCAGCAATTCATTGTGGTTGAACGACGCGAAGACATTGAAAAGAACCGACCATGCCAGGGCGCCCCAGCAGACGCCGGCGGCGAGCCTGCGCCCCGTGCCGTTGAGTCGCTGAACAAGTCCCCAGAACCCGATCACGCTGAGGACGATCAGGCCCGGCAGGAAATCGACCATGTAACGATTGCTCGCAAACTGGAACGCGAACATGACGGCCGCGACGGCGAACGTCGCAACGGCTGCGGAAACGGCGAAAAGCCTGAGCTTCGGGCGGTTCGCGCATGCGAACGGGGAGAAGACGGCCAGCACCGCGAAGGGGATGTTGGGGATAATGCCGTAGGGGTCCTCAATTCCGATGTGCCCCGCGGGCGGAGCAGGAAGGGAGACGACGCGGACAAACGGGAAAAAGGCGCTCAGATGCGCCGGCGCGAACAGGTAGGCGCGGCAATTGAACAACAGATAGGAGAGGCTGAAATGCGTGGCGGTGGTCTCATTCAACCCCGAGAGCTCGTACTGCTGGCCGAATTCGAAGGGGCTTCCGAAACGGAGCTGGTTGTAGAGAATGAGGCCGAACATCACGAGGCCGACCGGGATCAACGCCGCGCAGGCGCGCGGCCACCCGCCGGCGGCTCCGCCGCCTTGCAGCGGGGAACGTTCCCGGATCCCCGCAGCGAGGGGAATCAGGAGGCAGGCTCCTCCATAAAGGTAGCTCGGCCGCGACGCGATCGCCAGGCCATAGGCAAGGCTGGCCGCATAGAGCCATCCCAGCCTGCGCTCGTCATGAATCGCGAGGAACAGGCCAAGAAGGGCGAGCATGAAGAAGGCATGGGCCGAGGATATCGCCACTTCATATATCTGTCCCCGCCGCAGAAGGACCGGAACCATCGTCGCCAGACCCATCGCAATGACCCCGCCCACTTCCGTCGCCGCGCCGCATTCCGGGAAATAGGTGCGCCTCACCCGCACCAGGAGAAAAGAGCCGGCCAGAAACCCGACGGCGCAGAAAAGGAACAGGGCTTGGCCGTCTCCTAGATAGTGGCCCGAGAGCGCGGCAAAGGGCCAGTAGGCCACGAGGGCAGGGGCGACGCCGAAATAGAGGTAGTATTTGCCTTTATAAAAGCTGACGTCGTGCATCCCAGCGACGGTGTTCTGTTTGGGATCGTAGGGGTTCTTGAGCGCGAGCAGTTCCGGCGGCACCTCCGCCTGAAGGCTGAGGTGGCCTGACCTGAAGCCCTTGATCAGCAGATTGTAATAGTCATTGCCGTCGCTGAAATGGCCAAAAAGCGATTTGCCGGGACTAATGGCCCACGAATAAAACAGGAGCACCGCCGCCACCGCCGCTACCAGAGCCGCGACATGGCATGCCCTTCGCCAGGTCGAAGCAGGCGGGGAAGCTGCGCGAACAGACGACATCAATAGCGAGTGTGGCGGAAATCCGAACGCAGTTGCAAGTGCCGCAGGGCCGGCCCGGCGGCATGCGTGCCGTCGATGGCAATCCATCGCGATTTCTGCCGGTGAACCTTGGGGCGCCGATTTGGATTTCGGTTTCCCGGGAACCCAAGACGGGATGTGTGCGAACCTATTGGAGGGTTTAAGGGCGCGATTGCCTTTGCCCCAGCCAGCGACATTCGAAGGCGATCGCCCATCGACCGACCACGCCTTCCTTTCGGCGTGCGGAAGCTTTTCTGATCGGGGCGGGCAATGTTCTCCGAGCCTTGATTTCCCTCCGGAGATGGTGGCGCCACGAAGGGAGAGGCTGCGCCCGCAGTCCGTTTCCTCCACTGCACACAAGCGGAGGCATGGCCACCGGTTTCTTATGGCAATTGACTGTCAATACGCTTGAAGTTGCCATGATTTAGCTCCAACAATCGCCTTTCTTCGCAATTCCAGCAGGGATTCGTTATGCCCAAATTTGACGTAGCCATCATCGGGGCGGGACCTTACGGTCTTTCGGCAGCTGCACACCTGGCGCACGTCGATGGCCTGAGTGTTCGCGTGTTTGGACAGTCCATGTCGTTCTGGGAGGAGAGCATGCCCGCGGGAATGCTGCTGCGGTCAAACTGGACGGCGACCCGTATCGCCGACCCCGACCGATCGCTGACCCTTGAAGCCTTCCAGTCCGCCAGCGGCACCTCCTTCACGGTCCCGGTGCCCGTGAGCCGATTTGTCGAATACGGAAGATGGTTTCAGCAGAAGGCGGTGCCCGATCTCGATCCCAGGTCGATCCTGACCGTCGACACCGACTCGAACGGATTCACGCTGACACCG
>CAYNLL010000057.1:4700-11338 GCA_964398015.1 uncultured Opitutaceae bacterium
ACACCGGACTCCGGCGAGAAAGTGACGGCGCGCCGGGTGGTCGTGGCCGTCGGCATCAAGGATTTTGTCAGCCGTCCCCCGCAGTTCGACGGCCTGCACCCCTCGCTCGCGTCGCACACGTCCGAGCACAGGGAGTTCGGGAGGTTTGCGGGCAGGAACGTGGCCGTCATCGGCAGCGGGCAGAGCGCCCTCGAGTCCGCTGCGCTCTTGAAGGAGGGCGGCGCGCACGTCGAGGTCATCGGCCGGGCAACGCGGATCCACTGGCTGCAGGGCGCCCTCTCGAAGACGCTTCACCACAGGCTGGGCGGGCTGACCCGGAAGGTGCTCTATGCCCCCACCGACGTGGGGCCGGCGGGCATCAGCCAGCTGATGGCTAGGCCGGACATGCTCCGGTACCTTCCGCGCCGGTTGCAGGACGTCCTCAGGCGCAGGTGCGTCAGGCCCGCGGGCGCCCGCTGGCTCGTGAGGCGATTGGAGGGAGTGCCCATCAAGCTCGGGGCCACCGTCGTCTCGGCTTCCCCGTCCGGGGAAAAGGTGCGGATCGCGCTTGATGACGGGACCTCGAGAACGGTCGATCATGTCCTGCTTGGGACCGGGTACAGGGTGGACATCTCCAAGTACAGATTCTTGTCCAGCAACCTGCTGCATTCCATCGACCGCTTCGGCGGATACCCGCGGCTCCGCACCGGCCTGGAAACCTCCGTCCGAGGGCTGCACATCCTGGGAGCGCCTGCGGCGTGGAGCTACGGCCCCTTGATGCAGTTCGTGTCGGGCACCCAATATGCTTCTAGGGCGCTCGCGCGCACCGTTGCGCGAGCGGCAGGCGCCTCATGATCCTCGAGGAAAACGCTGCAGCCCCGAGCCCGGCGCCCGACGCCGAGACGGCGGCGGGTGGCCATCCTCCGGGGCCCGCCGGCGTTGTGGTGGTGGGCGGGGACTACCAGGGCCTGGGAATCGTCCGCAGCCTGGGCATGCGCGGCGTGCGGGTGTGCGTCATCGATGACGAGTTGTCCATCGCGCGGTTCTCGCGCTTCGTCGAGCATTCCGCGCGCGTGGAAAGCCTGCGGGACGGAAAGAAGACGGTGGAGCTTGTCCTTGAGATAGGCAGGCGGCTCGGGCTCAGGGGTTGGGTGCTTTACCCCACCCGCGACGAGACCGTCGCAGCGTTCGCGCGCTACCGCGCGCGGCTATCCGAGTTCTACCGGGTGCCCACCATGGGCTGGAACGCGGTCAAATGGCTTTGGGACAAGCGCAATACCTACAGGCTCGCCGAGAGGGTGGGCATACCCACGCCGATGACCTGGTATCCGCGCTGCGTGGAAAACCTGTCGCAGGTCAGCAGGGTGCCCGTCGCCGTCAAACCCGCGATCAAGGAGAACTTCATCTATGCGACCAAGGCAAAGGCATGGAGGGCGGACGATACGGCCATGCTGCAGGATATGTTCCTGAGGGCCTCGAAGCTCGTCGGCGAGGACGAGGTGATGATCCAGGACGTGATCCCGGGCGACGGGATGCAGCAGTACGCCTACTGCGCCTTTTTCAAGAAGGACCGCGCCGTGGGCAGCATGGTCGTCCGCAGGAGGCGCCAGCATCCGCCGGAATTCGGGCGCTCCAGCACCTACGTGGAGACGGTCGACATGCCCGAGCTGGCCGAGCTGGCCGAGCGGTTTCTGCGTGCGATCAAGTACTACGGCCTTGTGGAGATCGAGTTTAAGCTCGATCCGCGCGACAACACCTTCCGCCTGCTCGACGTGAATGGCAGGACCTGGGGCTACCATTCGCTGGGTGCCAGCGCCGGCGTGGATTTCTCGTACCTGCTATATGCGGACCAGATGGGACTGCCTGTCGACGTGTGCCGCGGGCGGCCCGGCGTCCGCTGGGTGAGGCTGCTCACGGATGTCCCCGCCGGGTTCCTCGAAATCTCGCGAGGAAGGCTCAACCCCTTTTCGTACCTCGATTCCATCGTCAAGCACGACGTGGAGGCCGTGTTCAGCCGCTTCGACTGCCTGCCGGGGGTCGTCGAGCTTTTCCTGCTTCCCTATCTTGCGTACAAACGCGGGTTTTGAGGGGAAAACCCCCTGGGGAAGGTGACATCGGTTGCCGCGCCGGCACCGCGGCCCGGCCGGCTCCTCCCCCCAAGGCGGACGGGCTTGTGAATGCCCGGGCGCCTCGGCACGCTGCCGGGCATGGAAGGCCTACCTACCCTTGCCGAGATCGATTCCGCCGCCGCGGGCATTGACGCCGTCGTCCCGCCGACGCCCCAGTACTCGTGGCCGCTCCTCAACGCGAGGGCGGGCTGCGAGCTCTGGGTGAAGCATGAAAACCACACTGCGATCGGGTCCTTCAAGATCAGGGGAGCCCTGACCTACGTGGACCGGCTGGTGGCGAGGGAGCCCGGGGTGGCCGGCATCGTCAGCGCCACCCGTGGAAACTACGGCCAGGCGCTCGCGTTTGCGGCCTCGAGGCGCGGCCTCACTTCGACGATCGTCGTTCCGAGGGGCAACAGCGTCGAGAAGAACCGCGCGATGCGCGGCCTGGGCGCGGAGCTGGTGGAGCACGGCGGCGACTACCAGGAGGCGATGGTGCACTCGCGCCTGCTCGCGGCAGAACGCGGGCTCCACTGGGTCCCCGCATTTCACCGGGACCTGGTGTGGGGCAACGCCGTGTCGGCGCTCCGCTTCCTCAGGAGCGCACCGGCGCTGGAGCGCGTCTATGTGCCGATCGGCATGGGAACCGGCGTGTGCGCCGTCATCGCGGCGCGCGACGCGCTCGGAATCGCTACACGGATCGTGGGCGTGGCCTCGGAGCGGGCGCCCGGGATCGCGCTCTCGTTCGAGGCGCGCCGCGTGGTCGCAAGCCCCGCTTCGACGCGGATCGCCGACGGAATGGCGTGCTCCACGCCCGACACCGGCGCCCTCGAGCATGTCCTTCGCGGCGTCGAGCGCGTCGTGACCGTCTCGGATGACGAGGTCGAGGCTGCGATGCGCGCCTATTTCAGCGACACCCACAACGTGGCCGAGGGCGCGGCCGGGGCGGGACTGGCGGCCGTGCTCCGCGAAAGGGCGCTCGTAGGGGGCCGGCGGGTCGGCGTCATGCTGACCGGCGGCAACGTCGATGCGGGGACCTTCGCTCGGGTGCTCGGCTCCTCGCAATCCTGAGCGGCGGGCCCGGGCGGGCCCCGCCCCCTCTTGCGCCGCGACAGAAATCGGGCAAGCTTTCGCAACCAATGGAGGGCAAACGCTGTCTTACCCCTCACATCCGCTCCTTATGAAAGCCCCCTTCTGCCTGTTCATCGCGCTCTTCCTCGCGGTATCCGCCCGGGCCCAGGCGCCGGCATCCCAGTATTCTCCGGACCAGCTCGACCAGCTCATGGGACCGATCGCCCTCTATCCGGACCCCCTCATTGCGCTCATCCTGCCGGCGTCGACGGTGCCCTCGGACATCTCGCTCGCCGCCCAGTACGTCGCCTCGGGCGGCGACCCGGCGGGGATCGACTCCCAGTCCTGGGACCAGAGCGTGAAGGGCCTGGCCCACTATCCCGACGTCCTGAAATGGATGAATGACAACCTGCAGTGGACGCAGGCGCTCGGCGCGGCCTTCGCCATGCAGCCGGCCGACGTCATGAAGTCGGTCCAGCAGCTGCGCGCCAAGGCGCAGGCCGCAGGGACGCTTGTCGACACTCCCCAACAGCAGGTCGACGTCCAGGGCGACGACATCCGCATCGTGCCGACGCAACAGGACACGATCTACGTCCCCGACTACAACGCCGACGACGTGTACGACGTGCCCGAGGGGTATTCGGGCCCCTTCCTGACCTTCGGGATAGGCTACCCCGTGGGGCCGTGGCTGGGATTTGAGTGCGACTGGGACGATTTCGGCATCTGGGCCGGTCCGTGGCGCCCCGGCTGGGACTACCGCAGGGACTGGCAGGATCCCCATTTCACGGGAAGCCGCTGGCACCCGAATCCCCGGCAGGGGCAGGTTCTGGTGCGCAATTACTATAGGCCCGGAGCGGGCATTCCCAACGCCCGGCCGAACACCGGCGTCCGCGCCGAGGTCCGTGCGCCGGCCGCGGCCCCACGCGCCGCCGCTGCGTCGCGTGGAGCGGTCACGATCACGCACGCCTCCGCGCCGGACTACCGCGGGTACGCGGCGCCGGCCCCCCGGCCCGCTACACCCGCCCCCTCGAGCGCGCTCTTTGGCGGCTACAGCCGGGGCACCCAGACGCGGGACTACAGCACCCGCGGCAGCACGAGCCGGAAGGCCCCGGTGAAGGCCGCACCGGCCAGAAGGGCGGAACCTGAACGGGCCGCCGCGCCGTCCTCAGGCGGCAAGGACAAGCGTTGAAACCCATGACCTCTGCCACCATGAACTCCCTACTTCAGAAGGCGCGCCCGGTCCTGCTGGCCGCAGCCCTTTCGCTCCTGGCCGGCGCGGGCGCGAGCCTGGGTGCCGAGACTCCGGCCGCGGCCCAGCTGCGCTTCAAGTCGCCCGAGGAGGCGGTCAAGGCCCTCGTCGCCGCGACAAAGACCGCCGACAGCGCCGCGCTGGACGCCCTCTTCGGCCCGGACGTGAAGGAGCTCCTCTCCGGAGACCCGCGCCAGGACGCCCTCGAGCTCGCCGCGTTCTCGACGTCCGTCGGGCGGTATGCGCACCTCTCCCGGAAGGCGGACGACCGCTACGTGCTCAACATCGGCGAGCAGAACTGGCCGCTCCCCATCCCCATCGTCATGAAGGACGGAACGTGGTTCTTCGACACGCTGGCGGGCAAGGACGAGATCATCAACCGGCGCGTCGGCGAGGATGAGACGACGGCGATCGGGGTCTGCCGCACCTATGTCCAGGCCCAGCGCGAATACGCGGCGCAGGACCGTGACGGGAGCGGCGTCCTCAAGTTCGCCCAGCACATCAAGAGCACCCCGGGGGCGAAGGATGGCCTTTACTGGCCTGCGTCGGCCGACGACGAGCAGAGCCCGTTCGGGCCCCTCGTGGCCGAGGCGCATGCCGAGGGCTACGGCGGCAAGACGCCCGAGGGCCAGCCGCAGCCCTTCCACGGCTACCGGTTCAGGATCCTCACGGCGCAGGGGGCCTCGGCTCCCGGCGGGGCCTACGACTACGTCATCAACGGCAACATGATCGCCGGATTCGCCCTCGTGGCGTACCCGGCGCACTGGAACGAGTCGGGCGTCATGACCTTCATCGTCAACCAGTGGGGCAAGGTCTACCAGGCGAACCTGGGCGAGCACAGCGAGGAGATCGCCAAGGCGATGACGGTGTTCGATCCCGACAGCTCCTGGACGTTTGTCCCTTAGCCGCGGGCTAGGTTCCGTCCCGCGCAGGGGCGCAAAAAAGCCGCTGTCAACCTGCGGGAAAGTTGTGCACGCTTGAGGTCCCGTGAAGGCATCCGACTTTTTCGCGCTCCCCGACTCGCTCTCCCTGTTCCGGCCCTTCTTCAGCGCCGACGCGCCGCCCTGGGAGTGGGTGAGCCGGATCGGCCCCGCCCTCGCCGCGCAGGGGTTTGAGTCCAGGCTTCCCCCGATGCCGCCGGGCGTCCGCGTCGAGGGCCGGGTGTACCTTTCCCCGGGCGTGTCGCTCCCGGCCCACGCCACCCTGATCGGGCCCGCGTGGATCGGCGCGGGCTGCCAGATCCGCCCCGGGGCGTTCGTCAGGGGGAACGTGATCGCGGGCGAGGGCTGCGTCCTGGGCAACTCCAGCGAATTCAAGAACTGCCTCCTCATGGACGGCGTCCAGGCGCCGCACTTCAACTACGTGGGCGACTCGGTCCTGGGCAACAGGGCGCACCTGGGCGCGGGCGCCATCTGCTCAAACCTTCGCCTCGACCAGAGGGAGGTCTTTGTCAGCCTGGAGACGGGGCCGGTGGGCACCGGCCTCAAGAAGTTCGGGGCCATCGTCGGCGACGGCGCCGAGGTGGGCTGCAACGCCGTGCTCAACCCCGGGTCCCTGCTGGGGCCAAGGTCGCTCGTCATGCCGGCGATCGCCTTCGGCGGCGTGCTCGCCCCCTCGACCATCGCACGGGTCCGCCAGCAGGTCACCTTCGTTCCCCGCAAAGACTGAAACATGCGCACACTCACCGGCATCACGCCCTCCGGCACGCTCCACATCGGCAACTATTTCGGCGCAATGAGGCCGGCCATCGAGGCGCAGGCGCAGGGGGACTGCTTCTACTTCATCGCCGACTACCACTCGATGACGACGGTCACCGACCCGCGGGAGCGGCGCGCCAACACCCGGGCGATCGCGGTCGACTGGCTGGCCTGCGGCCTCGACCCGGCTAAGTCCGTCTTCTGGAGGCAGAGCGACGTTCCCGAGGTCTGCGAGCTCACGTGGCTCCTGGGGAGCCTGACGCCGATGGGCCTCCTGGAGCGCGCCCACAGCTACAAGGACAAGACGGCCAAGGGGATCTCCCCCAACTTCGGCCTCTTCGCGTACCCGGTGCTGATGGCCGCGGACATCCTGCTCTACGACACGAACGCCGTCCCGGTGGGCCAGGACCAGCGGCAGCACGTGGAGATGACGCGAGACATCGCGATCAAGTACAACCAGACCTACGGCGAGACCTTTGTCGTGCCCGAGGCGGTCATCCGCGGCGACGTGGCGACCGTGCCGGGCCTCGACGG
>CAYNLL010000058.1:0-5567 GCA_964398015.1 uncultured Opitutaceae bacterium
CCCAGGGCATGCGCAACAGCAACGTGCTCGCGATCGCGCCCACGGCGACGATCTCCAACATCACGAACACGTCGCCCTGCATCGAGCCGACGTACAAGAACCTGTTCGTTAAGTCGAACCTCTCGGGCGAGTTCATCGTCCTCAACCCCTTCCTCGTGAAGGACCTCAAGGCCCGGGGCCTCTGGGACCAGGACATGCTGGACAACCTGAAGTACTTCGATGGCGAGCTGAAGGACATCGACCGCGTGCCCGAGGACCTGAAGCAGAAATACCTCACGGCCTTTGGAATCGACCACAAGTGGGTGATCGACGCCGCGGCCCGCCGCCAGAAATGGATCGACCAGTCGCAGTCGGTGAACCTCTGGATCAAAACGCCCGACCTGAAGATCCTCTCCCACATGTACCGCTACGCCTGGCACGCCGGGCTCAAGACGACGTACTACCTCCGGGGACTGGGCGCCTCGAACATCGAGAAGGCGACCGTGCAGGTGAAGAAGGAGGTCCGGGGCGCGGCGGGCGAGACGAGCGCCGAGACGACGGCGCGCGATGCGGCCACGAGCCTCCTGTCGACTCCTCCCTTCCCGGGGGCCCTCACGGCCGAGAAGCAGTACACCGCCGAGGAGAAGGTCGCCTGCTCCATCGAGGCGATGCGCAACGGCGGAACCTGCGAGGCGTGCCAGTAGGGGGCGCCGTCCGGGAAGCGCTGCCCCCCGAGCGCGGGGGGCCCCGGCCGGCCTCCCCCTAACGGGAGGACTGGTACTCCAGCAGCACCTCGTCGAACGACGGGTTGTTCTTGGCCCGGCCGCGGTAGAACACGATGGGGGTTTCTCCCCCCATCACCCTGTTGGCCAGGGCCATCTTGGCGTCGAACTCGGCCTTGGTCCTGGCGTTGACGCTGACCCGGCTGCTGGAGGACGCGGTCACGGGAATCCCGGCTGCCTTGATCCTCTCCACCAACGCCCGTCCGCGCCGCCCCGCCTCGAGGGGACAGTTCACGGGCATGAAGACCGTGATCACCCTGGGGTCGATTCCATCCGGCTCGATGGCGTCGACGAATCCCGCCTGGCTTGCGGCTCGGTTCCTCGGCAACGAGCCCTCAAACGCGACGTAGTCCTGCCTGGCCTTTCGCGCCTCCCATCGGCCGTACAGCTCATAGACCCCCACCACAATGCACAGGAGCAGGAACGCCTTCCTCATGGCTGCGCCCAGGGAAAGGGACGGGGGGTGTTCGCGACGCGCGGGTCCCTGCCACGTCTAGACATGATCCGCATGGAAAGCTACCCGCCTGAGGGGGCTTCGCGCCCTAGTGTCCCGATGCCGCCGTTTCAAGAAACACATAGCGTCCGCGGTGGGCGTCCGGGGAGGCCCCGGACTCCGCCTGGAGGTGCATCACCGGGTAGCCGCCCTGGGGGCCGTAGGCCGGCCACAGCGGCAGGCCCGGGCCGTTCGGGTCGCCCACCTTGGCGAAGTTCGTCCAGTAGGAGGCCATCAGGTCGGAGACGGCCCGGTCCTCGGGCCGCCACGGCAGGTGGCGCGATGAAAGCACCTGGAAGACATACTCGATCTCACCCGCGTGGGGCGCCGTCGCCAGGGTTCCCGGCGCGGCGCCCGGCGGCAGCGGGAGGGTCTGGTCGAACTCGTAGCGGTACACGGGCGATCCTCCCGTCGCGAGGTGGGTCTCCAGCCACTTCCAGGTGGCGTACCCCGTGAACCGGTCTCCCATGTAGTCCTGGGCTGCGCGCTGGGCCTCGGCATCGGTCGATGCCGGATAGAGCCTGAGGAAGGCGTCGGCGTCGGCGCCGAGCCGCGCGCGCGCCCGGACGACATAGTTTGCGGCGGTCGGCGCGTCGTGCTCGAAGAACTCGCTGGAATGGCCCTCGTCCTTGTTCCATCCGGCCAGCAGCGGCACGTGGCTCTGGTTGCCGCTCCTAAAGATCGCCGCGCAGTCTTCCGGCAGGAAGTAGCCGTCGACGATGGCATCAAACTGGCTGCGCTGCACCTTTAGGGCGGCGTCGAGCACCTGTTGCGCGGGCAACGCGCGCAGGGCGGCCAGGGAGGCCGTCCCAAAGGACTTCTGCGCAAAGGCAACGGCCTGAGCCTCAGCCTCGGCCCGCGGCTTCATCGGGCGGCGGGAGTTGAAGAACGCCCCGCTCTCGCCGATGGCGCGCTGGAAGAGTCCCTTGGCCAGGGGTGACGCCATCAGCCCGCAGACCGAGGACGAGCCCGCCGATTCCCCGAAAATGGTCACGTTGTCCGGGTCCCCTCCGAACGTGGCGATGTTCCTCTTCACCCACCGGAGCGCCGCGACCTGGTCCAGAAGCCCGTAGTTTCCGGAGGCGTTTCGCCCCGACTCCGCGGTCAGCTCGGGATGGGCCAGGAAGCCGAATACCCCCAGCCGGTAATTCATGCTGACCACCAAGACCCCCTTCTTGGACAGGTTTCCTGCGTCCTGCCGGGGCTCGGACGATGATCCTGCGGCAAATCCCCCGCCATGGATCCACACCATCACGGGCAGCTTGGGGTTGGTCGTGTCCGCGGGCATCCACAGGTTGAGGTAGAGGCAGTCCTCGCTGGGCCCCGAGTCGTGGAAGACCATGTCGTCAAAGATGCGCCCCTGCATGGCGCGCGCGCCGTAGTCGGACGCCTTCCTGACGCCCGTCCACGGCACAACGGGCTGGGGCTCCCTCCAGCGCAGGGGGCCCACCGGCGCCGCCGCATAGGGTATGCCCTTGAACGTGCGCACCCTCCCGTCGGCGCTGACCACGCCCTCGAGCACGCCGTCGGCGGTCGCCAGCTGCACGTAGCGCACCTGCTGGGCCCGGGCGAGCCCGGGAATCATTGCGAGAAACATGGCCCACGCCTGCCATTTTGACTTCATTGGATCCTTTGGGGTTGGGGAGATAGCATAGGAGGGTGCCCCTATTCCCGGACCAGTGCAATTCCCGGGTTTGCGGCCGGTCACGGCGGCGACTTGACCCTGTTCATCGGCGGGTCTTTCCGCTATCCCTTGGGGCGGATTTGGTGGTCGCACATGAAAACCCTCATCGTTAGCTGCTTGGTGTTCGCCTGCGGAACCGCATTGAAGGCCCAGACAGAGAATTCGGCTGCTGAGCGCTGGCTGGCAACGGCCGGCTTGGCGCCGCCGTTCGCGGTGCCCTCGACGCTGCAGGAGTGGCAGTCCAGGCGCCTGGAGGTGCGGGCCGACCTCTGGAAGATGCTGGGCAGGCTGCCGGCGCGGCCGTTGGTCCCCACGGTTGAAACGCTGTCGCGGGAGGACCGGGGGGACTATGTCGTCGAGAAGTTCCGCTTCGACAACGGGGCGGGCTCCTCGGTGCCCGGATACCTCCTGCTGCCGAAGACCGCTGCCCGTCGCCGCCCCGCGATCCTCTACTGCCACTGGCACGCCGGGGAATACGACCTCGGCAAGCAGGAGCTGTTCGAGGCAAAGCACACGCCGGAGGAGCCGGGCCCGGCCTTCGCCAGGCGCGGCTACGTGGTCCTTGCGATCGACGCGAGCGGCTTCGGCGAGCGCAACGGGACGGGCCCCGACGGGCCGGGCGAGCGCGACTACAAGGCCGAGGAGACTGCCGCCAAGTTCGACCTCTGGGTCGGGCGCACGTTCTGGGGCATGCTCCTAAGGGACGACCTCATGGCGCTGGACTACCTGGCGTCGCGGCCGGAGGTGGACCCCGCGCGGATCGGGGTGACGGGCATGAGCATGGGAGCCACGCGCACGTGGTGGCTGATGGCCCTGGACGAGCGCCTCAGGACCGGCGTGGCGATCGCCTGTCTCACCCACTACCAGGACCTGGTGCGGCACGGCTCCATCCACGAGCACGATATCGGCTACTTTGTCCCCGGCATGCTGGCGCATTTCGACACGGAGGCCGTGGTGGCCCTCATCGCCCCCAGGCCGATCCTGTTCCAGACGGGCGACCGGGACCCGGGCTCGCCGGTCGAGGGCATCCACGCGATCGAGGCGGCCGTGCGGCCCGCCTACGGGCTTTATGGAAGCGGGGCCGGGTTCAGCAGCATCGTGTACCCTGGGCTCGCGCACGTGTACACGCCGCAGATGTGGTCGAGGACGCTGGAGTGGATGGATGAGCACCTGGCCGCGACGGCCGGCGGGCGCTGAGCCGCGCCATCGCGGCCACTTTAGCATCGAAAGACGCCGCGGGGGCTGGCATGAAGGGCGCCCCAAAGGCAACCGCGCCGGGCACCACACTCATGACATCCCTCCACGGCCTCACTCTCTTCACCCGGACTCTCGCCGCGGCGGCGTCGCTGGCGGTCGCGGGACGGGCCTGGGCGGATGCGGGAGGCGACGAGCTGCGCCTCGCCATCATCCTTACCCGGCACGGCGTGCGCTCGCCGCTTCAGTCGGGCGACTCCATGGCTCCCTTGGCCTCCCAGGCCTGGCCAAAGTGGGAGGTGGGGCCCGGGATACAGACGCCGCGCGGAAACCTGCTGATCGCCTTCCTGGGGGACTACTACCGCACCCGCTTCGTGGGCGCGGGCCTTCTCTCGGGCGATCCGGCCAAGGACGCTCCCGTGGTCTTCGTCCGCGCCGACAACGACCAGAGGACCTTGGAGACAGGCCGGATCCTGGGGAAGGCGCTCACCCAGGTGGGCGATCCCGGCGTGCACGCGGTGGCCGAAGGCACGCCCGACCCGCTGTTTGAGCCGCTGAAGGCGGGCGTCGGCCGCCCGGACCCCAGCCTTGCCGTGGCCTCGGTGCTGGGCCGGCTTGGCGGGGACCCCACGAATATAGAGCGCGCCAACGCGCCGCTGTTCGCGGAGCTCAAGGGCGTGCTCTTCGGCCCCCCCGGGGTCGCGCCCGAGGGCTCCGTCTTCAACGAGGCCTCCGGCGTCGTCCCGAGCGAGCGCGACTACCTGGTGAAGATCACAGGGCCCCTGATGGCCGCCGTGCGCTGCACGGACAGCTTCATCCTCGAGTACACGGACGGGAAGCCCGCCTCCGACGTGGGGTGGGGGCGGGTGGACGGCAGGGTGATTGCGGACCTCCTGGCCCTCCACGACCTCTATTTTGACCTGACCCAGCGGACGCTCTACCCGGCGCAGGTCGAGGGCTCGAACCTGGCCAGCCACATCATCGACACCCTCGAGCAGGCGGCGGTAGGCGAGTCCGTCACGGGCGCCCTCGGGCCCCCGGGCGAGCGCGTGGTCGTGATCGTGGGGCACGACACGAACATCGCCAACATCGGGGGCCTGCTGGGAATGAACTGGATCGTCCCGGGGACCCAGGCGAACCCGACCCTTCCCGGCGGCGCCCTGCTCTTCGAGCTGTGGAGGCGCGGCGGACCCGGCGGCGCGTATTTCGTGAGGGCCAGCTATGTCGCGCAGACGCCCGACCAGATGCGGGAGGCGGCCGCGACCCCGCCGGCGACCTCCCCCATCTTCATCCCGGGCTGCAGCGGTGCGGACCCTTCCTTCGATGCGCCGCTTGCCTCCTTCGTGCGCCAGGCGCGGCGGGTGATCGACCCGGCCTTCATCGCCGCCGAGCCGTGAGGCGGTTGCAAAGGGCGGCCCCGCGTCCATAATGCACC
>CAYNLL010000058.1:5577-11319 GCA_964398015.1 uncultured Opitutaceae bacterium
GGATCACAGGCGAATACCAGGGGGAACTCCACTGCTCGGCCGTCCACGGGCCGTCGGGCAACGCGCTGGCGACGGACGCTCCCAGGGACAACCAGGGCCGCGGCGAGGCCTTCTCGCCGACGGACCTGGTGGCTACGGGCTTTGCGACGTGCATTGCGACGACGATGGCCATCGCCGCCCGCCGCCACGGCGTCGAGATCGCGGGGGTCCGGTTTGAGGTGACCAAGGAGATGTCCCCCGAGGCGCCGAGGAGGATCTCAAGGCTGACCGCCCGCCTTTACCTTCCCGCCTCGGCGCGCGCGGTGCCCGAAGGCGTCCTGGAAACGGCCGCCAACACCTGCCCCGTGCACCTGAGCCTCTCGCCCTCCGTCGAGAAGGTCATCGAGCTGGTGTGGGCGTGAGGGAGGGGGCGGGCCCCGGGGGTCCCGTGAGCACGTAGGTCGTGTTGTAGGTGAGGGCGATCCGCCGGGAGATGAAGACCCTCACCTTGATGGTCCCGGTGTCCGGCCCCGTGGGCACCACCCGCCCCTCGACCCTCCGGTCGCTCCCGGAATCGCTCAGGGCGTGGCCGGTGATGTCCGCCGGCTGGCCGCGGACGACGCGACCCAAGTTCTCGTGGCTCACCACGATCCAAATCCGGCCCTTCTCGCTGTAGAAGAAGTAGGGGAACACCCGCGCCGAATAGGTCGACGAGAACACGGTCCTGTGCCGGACAAAGGGCTGGAAGGCCATTGTCACCGTCGCGATGTAGAGCGAGGCGGTCCCGGGGCCTATGTCCACGGTGTCGAACCGGGGGGGCACGTCGTCCGCGCCCAGCGCCGCCGCGGCGCTGGCAAGCTGAAGGGCGGCAATGATTAGGAACCGGCGCACGCAACGAATCTGGGGCGCGGCGACCGGCGGGCAAACTGGAAAAGGGGTGAAAATTTTTCACGTTGCGAATCTGCGCAGCGCCGGGTGATCTGATCTCCCGACATCCATGGCCAAGCCAACCCAAGCCACCTGGGGCGGACGCTTCGAGGAAGGTCCCGCCGCGCTGATGCTCAAGTTCAGCGAATCCGCGTCGTTCGACCGGCGCCTCGCCCCCTTTGACGTCGCCGGAAGCAAGGCCCACTCGTCGATGCTCGCCCACGTCGGCCTGATCACCGCCAAGGAGTGCAAGGCGATCCATGCCGGCCTCGACGCGATTCTGGCGGAGATCGAAGGCGGGCACTTCCACTGGGACGCCCGGCTGGAGGACGTGCACATGAACATCGAGCACGCGCTCACGATGAAGGTCCCGGCCGCGTCGAAGCTGCACACGGCACGCAGCCGCAACGACCAGGTGGCGACCGACATGAGGCTCTTCTTCAAGGAGGCCTGCAGGCAGCTGGGCGAGCGGGTGAAGGGCGCGCAGGCCGCGCTCCTGGCCGCCGCCGAGCGCGGCGGCGACATTCTGATCCCCGGGTACACCCACCTGCAGCGGGCGCAGCCCGTCTTCGTCGCCCACCACATTCTCGCATGGATAGAGATGCTTGAGCGCGACCGCGCCCGCCTGGCCGAGGTGGCCGAGAAGGCAAATGTGTGCCCGCTGGGCTCGGGCGCCATCGCGGGAACGACGCTGCCGATCGATCGCGAGTACGCCGCAAAGCTGCTGGGCTTCGTCGACGCGAAGGGACGCCCCAGGGTCACCCAGAACTCCATGGACGCGGTCGCCGACCGGGACCTCCATATCGAGTTCGCGGCGGCCTGCGCCCTTTTCGGCGTCCATGTCTCGCGGATCGCCGAGGACCTGATCCTTTGGAGCAGCGCCGAGTTCAAGTTCGTCACGCTTCCGGACGCGTTCTGCACGGGCAGCTCGCTGATGCCCCAGAAGAAGAACCCGGACTCGTGCGAGCTCATGAGGGGGAAATCCGCGCGCCTGCAGGGGAACCTCCACACGCTGCTCACGCTGGTGAAGGGCCTCCCGATGACCTACAACCGGGACCTGCAGGAGGACAAGCCGCCCGTCTTCGACAGCCTCGACCAGTCCGCGATCTGCGCCGAGGTCCTTGCCGGGACGGTGCAGGGGATGTCGTTCAACGGGGAGCGCTGCGCGGCGGCGGTGTCCGATCCGGCCCTTCTGGCCACGGACCTCGCGGACTACCTCGTCTCCCGCGGCGTCTCGTTCCGAGAGGCCCACCACGCAGTGGGCGCGGTCGTTGCCCTCGCCGAGAGGAGGCAGTGCCGCATACCCGACCTGCCGACGGTCGACGTCGCGCGGCTCAACCCGGGATTCGGGGCCGACTGGGCGAGTGTCTTTGACCTGGGCCGCGCGCTCGAGATGAGGAAGGGCACGGGGATGCCCGGGTCGGCCCAGATCGCCCGCCAGGTGGCCCGCTGGAGGAAGATCCTCGGGTAGCCGGCCATCCCCGTCGTACCCCATCGGAATGGCGAAGGTCCGCATTCTACCCGACCGGGTGGCCAACCAGATCGCCGCCGGGGAGGTGATTGAGCGGCCCGCGGCGGTGGTGAAGGAACTGGTGGAGAACGCCCTGGACGCAGGGGCGACCCGCATCGTCGTGGAGTTCGCCCACGCGGGAAGGTCCCTCATCCGGGTCGAGGACAATGGGAGCGGGATGTCGCCGGAGGACGCCCGGGCGGCGCTCCAGCGCCACGCGACCAGCAAGATCGCGGACGCGGCCGACCTCGACCGGCTGGCCACCTTCGGGTTTCGCGGCGAGGCCCTGCCGTCGATCGCGAGCGTCTCGCGCTTCGTCCTGAGCACTCGCGAGTCGGGGAGCGATTCCGGAACCGAGATCGCCGTAAATGCGGGCAGGGTGCTGCACGAGAAGGCCTGCGGCCGACCGGTCGGCACGCGCGTCGACGTCGAGCACCTGTTCGAGCCGGTCCCCGCGCGCCGGAAGTTCCTGAAGACGGACCGGACGGAGTCGGCCCACATCGTCGACTGCGTGCGCCTCTACGCGCTCGCCTGCCCGGCGACGTCCTTCGCCCTGTACGAGGACGGCAGGGAGGTCTTCCGCTCGCCGCAGTGCCCGAGCCTGGCGGACCGTGTCGCTGAGATCTTCGGGCGCCAGGCCGCGGAGGGCCTCTTGCCGCTCGACGCCTCGGAGTCGGGCATGCGCGTGTCCGGCCTCGTGGGCCGCCCGGGTGCCGGCCGAGCGACCCGACACGACATGGTGGCCTTCGTCAATTCGCGGCCGGTCGACAGCCGGACCCTCAACGGCGCGCTGATCGAGAGCTACAGGGAGTCGCTTCCCCAGGGCAGGTATCCGGTCGCCTTCCTCTTCCTGGAGTGCGCCCCCTCCCAGATCGACGTCAACGTGCACCCCGCGAAGCGCGAGGTGCGGTTCCGAAGCGAGTCCCAGGTCCGCGGCTTCGTGATTCGCACGGTGCTGGGCCGCCTGCGCGAGGCCGGCCGCCAGGGGGCCCCCGAGCGGGCCGGGGAGGGCCCAGCCCCGCTCGGCGCACCCGGCGCGCTCCCTTCCCCTTTCCACGAGTGGGCGGGCGAGCGGGCCCAGGCGGCCGGATTCGAGGGGTCCGCCGTGGAGGCCCCCCGCGCGGAGGCGCCGCCCGCCGGCCCGGCCCTGGAGGAGGCCCCTGGCTGGCGTTTCCTCGGCGCGGCCCTTGGGTGCTATGCGCTCTTCGAGACGGCCCGCGGCCTCGTCTTGGTGGACCGGCGCGCGGCCCACGAGCGGGTCTGGTACGAGCGGCTCAGGGAGCAGTTCACAAAGGGGGGCGTGCCGGTGCAGAGGCTGCTGCTTCCGGTCCCGCTGGAGCTCAACCCGCTGTCGACCGCCGTCCTCCTCGACAACCTCGAGTTCCTCCGGGAGCACGGGCTTGAGATCTCGGAGTTTGGCCGGAACTTCTTCCGCATCGACGCGCTTCCCGCGTGGATGGAGCCAGGTGACGCCGAGGCCTTCATCCGCGACCTGGTGGGCGCGCTGCGCGAGGGCCGGATCCCGGGCTCCCAGAGCGACATCTCGAGGGATGAGCTGGCGCGCCTCGCCGCCGAGAAGGCGGTGCGTCTGCCGGCCGTCCTGGGCGCGCACGAGGCGCAAGGTCTTCTCCGCGACCTGTTCGCGACGTCGACACCGGGCTCAAGCCCGTCCGGGCGTCCCACCTATGTCGAACTGGACCACGGCGAGCTTGCCCGGCGGTTTCAAAAATAGGGGCGCCGCCCAAGATTGTGCGTGACCGGCCCCGCCCGGGAAGCGAGTCTTGTCCCCGCGGGTAATCCCTTCTGCATGCCTAATTCAAATAACCAGAGGAAGGCAGGCGACTCGCCTGCCGAGGTCATGAGGTCGCTCATCCAGCGCCATTTGACGTCGACGCTCGCGCGCTACGCGAATGCGGCCACCCCCAGGGACTGGTGGATCGCCTCGTCGCTCGCGGTGCGCGACACTATCCACGAGAGGATGATCGCGACGCAGGGCGTCCACAACGACCAGAACCGGAGGCGGCTGTACTACTTCTCGATGGAGTACCTGATGGGCAGGCTCTACGAGAGCAACCTGCTGGCGACCGGGCTCACGCAGGCGGTGAGGGACGCGCTCGCCTCGCTCAACGTGGATTTCGACCAGGTGCGGGAGGCCGAGGTCGACATGGGTCTCGGCAACGGCGGCCTGGGGAGGCTGGCGGCGTGCTTCCTCGACTCGCTGGCGACGCTGGACTACCCGGCTCTCGGCTACGGGATCCACTACGAGTTCGGCCTGTTCAAGCAGGCGTTCGTCAACGGCAGCCAGGTGGAGCAGCCGGACCGCTGGATGCTCTTCGGGAGCCCCTGGGATGTCATCAGGGCCGAGTTCACCCAGGAGGTGAAGCTCTACGGCCGGGTGATCAACGCGTTCAACGAGCTCGGGGACTCGACGCCGCAGTGGGTCGACACGCGGACCGTGCTCGGGGTCCCGCATGACATCCCGATCGCGGGCTTCGGCACGAAGACCGTCAATCTCCTGCGGCTGTGGGCCTCGCGCTCCTCCGAAGACTTCGACTTGGCGGCGTTCAACTCGGGGGGCTATGTCGAGGCCGTCCGCGAGAAGGCCCTCGGTGAGACCATCTCCAAGGTGCTCTACCCAAACGACAAGACCGAGAACGGGAAGGAGCTCCGCCTGGTGCAGCAGTACTTCTTCGTCTCGTGCTCCATCCGCGACATCATCCGCCGCCATTTCCGCACGCAGGAGAATTCGTGGAAGAACTTCCCCGACAAGGCAGCGATCCAGCTCAACGACACCCACCCGGCGATCGCGGTCGTCGAGCTCATGCGGATCCTCCTGGACGAGCAGGGCATGGGGTTCGACGCCGCGTGGGACATCGCGACGCGCACGTTCGCGTACACCAACCACACGCTCCTGCCCGAGGCGCTCGAGAAATGGGGCGTGCCGCTGTTCGAGCGTGTGCTCCCCCGGCACCTTCAGATCATCTACGACATCAACGTGCGCGTGCTCGCGCTGTGCGACGCGAAGTGGCCCGGCGACAACGGGAAGAAGCGCGCCTGCTCCCTCATCGAGGAAAACGGCCAGAAGCTCGTGCGCATGGCGAATGTCGCCGTCGTCGGCTCGCATTCCGTCAACGGCGTCGCGGCGCTTCACACGCTGCTGCTGCGCAAGAACCTCTTCCCGGAGTTCGACGCGCTCTTTCCCGGCAAGTTCCAGAACAAGACCAACGGGATCACGCCGCGGCGGTGGCTGCTGCAGTGCAACCCGCGCCTCTCCGCCCTGGTGACGCAGAAGCTGGGCAGCGAGGCCTGGGCGCGGGACCTTGACC
>CAYNLL010000059.1:0-11271 GCA_964398015.1 uncultured Opitutaceae bacterium
AGAGGGAGCCCCCGATCGCAGCCATCTTCAGCACGTCGATAGCGGTGTGGACCCCTGCCTTCGATGAGAAGATGCGCGAGAAGCCCGCAGCGATATCGAGCCTGTCCCAGTTCAGGCCGAGGACCTTGGGCGTCAGCCGGAAACCGGTCTGCAGCCCGCCGGCAAGGAGGGCCGCGCTCACGCAGGCGACGAGCATCGGAAGGACGACCCCTCCCCCGACGAAGATCATCTTCCCCATGAGGGCCGAAACCGTGTCGCTGCGCACGGGCATTGACCCGAAACCCGTAAATGTCGCGATGCAGAACTCGCCCAGCTGCTCGGAAGCCGACTGAGCCGTGAAGGTGAGCACGCAGAGGGCCGCAGCGAGGATCAGCAGCACCGACATTTCGGGCGCCTTCGCGAAGCGGCCCTCCTCCATCGCCTCCTCTAGGTGGCGCTCGGAGGCTTGCTCGGTTTTTTGGTCGTTGTCGGTATCTGCCATGGGCTACCACCGGTCTAAGCAACGCTGATGCCAACACCGCCATGTCAGCCATTAGCCGTTGATTACTAGCCGCTTAATTATCATGTTTTGTTGACCACCCGATCGAACCGCAACGCGCCGGATCAATGGGTCAAAACAGTGGAAAAAAGTGCCGACCTAGCGGTCGGCTAGCGCAGCGCCACCAACTCAAGGAGGCGCACGGGCATATCCTGGAACTCGGCAAACAGGTGCCGCGCGACGAGCGTTCCGGCACCGGCGAGGAGGGCCAGGCCCATGAGAGCCCGGGCCGACATGCTGATGATGTAGACCTGCACGCGCGGCAGGGTTCTGCCGAGCGCGGCGAAGGCCAGCGTGACCAGGAAGTTCAATCCAATGAAGGGCGAGGCAATCCTCAGGCCCAGCTCGATCACCCTCGCCGTCCCTGTTACGATCTGCTCCAGCGCAACGCGGCTCACGGCCGGGTGGCCCGGCGCGGCGAAGGCGAAGGTGCGGGAAAAGGCTCCAATCACCGCAAGGTGGCCTCCCACGAGGAAGAAGAGAAGGACCGCGAAGGCAGAAAGCATGCTCGCGAGAGGCGCCGACGATATGTCCGGCCCTCCGAACGCGGGGGCGGCCGAAAGGCCCACCTCGGATGAGATCAGCCGGCCCGCAAAGTCAACGGCTCCAAAGACAAGCCTGCAGACAAAGCCAAGCGCCAGACCGAGGAGCACCTCGCCCCCGGCGGCAAACGCGAGCTGCCATAGATCGCCGGGCTCGTGCCCCAGGGGCACGACGCCCGCGACCAGGGTTGCGAGGAAGACCGTGAAGCCTATGCGCACCAGCATCGGCGGCGAATAGCCGGCGAACTCGGGCATCAGGAGGACAACCCCGAGCGCCCGAAGGAACACCATCATCCATGTGAAGGGGTAATCGGGCATCCCGTCCGTTAGTGCGCCAACGCAGGCAGCCGAGCGAACATGGTGATCGCAAACTCGGTGAGCGACCGCAGGACCCAGGGCGTCAACAGGAAGCACAGCCCAGCAAACGCAAGCAGCTTGGGCGCGAAGGTGAGCGTCGACTCCTGAACGCTGGTCACAGACTGCAGCAGGCTGGCGATCACCCCGACGATGAGCATGCCCAAAAGGAAGGGCGCAACAAGGTAGAGGGCGAAAAGCAGGGTCGTCTTGAACAGGTCAATGGCTACTTCTGGGTTCATTGTACGAAACTTTGGACGAGCGAGCGGACGATGAGGTGCCACCCGTCGACGAGGACGAACAGCAGCAGCTTGAAGGGAAGGGAGACGACGTTGGGCGGCATCATCATCATGCCGAGCGACATCAGCACCGACGAAACGACGAAGTCGATGACCAGGAACGGAAGAAAGAGGAGAAACCCCATCTGGAACGAGGTCTGAAGCTCGCTCACCACGAACGCCGGGATCACCACCCTCATCGGGAGGTCCTTCACCGCGGTGGGGCCAAAACGCCCGAGTTCGAGGAAATACTCGAGGTCTCTGGCGCGTGTCTGCTTGAGCATGAACTCGCGCAGAGGCACGGATGCCCGGTCAAGCGCTACTGTGGAGGTGATCTTCCCCGCGATGTAGGGCTGGAGGGCCTCCGCGTTGGCGCGGTCGAACACAGGACCCATGATGAAGAATGTGAGGAAGAGTGAGAGGCCGATGATGATCTGGTTGGACGGGGCGCTCGGCACGCCGATGGCTGTCCGAACAAACCCAAGAACGATGACAATCCTCGTGAAGCTCGTCATGAGGAGCACGATGGACGGCGCCACCGTGAGCAGCGTCATGAGGATGACGATCTGCACGGCGACGCTCATCTGGGCCGGCTGCTCGCTCCCATCGAGGTTTATGGTCAGGTGAAGGGGATCCGCCGTATGCGCGGCGGCGGCGGGCGCCGGAGCCGCCGGAGCCAGGGCGGCTTGCGCAAAAGCCTGCGGCCCTGGGACAAGGAAGAAGAGGCACGCCAGGATGACCAGCGGCAAGCGAGCGTATGCGAGGCTTCTTTTCACTGGGAAGGCGGATTGGCGTCCTCGTCGAGCTCGGCCAGCAAGCTGATCCGTCCGACGCAGACCCCGACGAGGAAGCGCTGCTTTCCGTAGGCGGCCACGACGAGGTATTGCCGGTTTCCCAGAGACCGGGTCTCGGCGACGGAGAGCTTCCCCTTGGCGGCGAGGCCGCCCGACCGCTTGCGGCTACGCCAAAGGAACCAGCCTCCTGCAAGGGCGCAGACCGCGGCGACCACCCAGGTGGAGAACCCCATCCCCGAGGACCCGATGGAGGAGTAATCCGCCGGCGCTCCGGATCCACGCGGAATCAGGACGTCGTTTGCGGCTCCCAACCTTGATGCCAGCAAAGGGAGAGCCGTTAGAAGCGTGGGCCGCCATCTCATTGCGCGGGTTTGGCGCTCCCGACCAGCTCTGTTACCTTGATCCCGAAGTTGTCCTCGACCACCACGACCTCGCCGTACGCGACGAGCTTGTCGTTCACGTAGAGACCCACGGGCTCGCTGGCCTGCTGGTGCAGCTGGACAACCGCGCCGGGAGCGAGCTCGAGCACATCGCGCATGGGCAGCTGGCAGGAGCCCAGCTGGACCGTTACCTTAACTTTAACGTCGAGAACGATGTCTAGGGCTTTTTCGTCAATGGATATTGGCATGGGTCATTTCCTCTTCTTCTGGTGGCAGTTTGGCCGTGATTTGAACCGCTACACGGTTGTCGTCGATGCCGACGGCGCCGACAAATTTTGGCACTCCGTTCAAAAGTATGCGGGTCTTCTGGAAGAGCTCGGAGGGCATCTCGATCACGTCGCCGACCCGGATGTTCGTGATCTCCCTGAGGGTCACCTCAAACGCGTCCCACTGCGCCCTCACCGGCATGCTGATCCGGTCGTATGACTTGTGCCAGGTCGGCTCCTTCTTCGAGCTCCCGACGGAGGTGTCCTTCTGCCTCTTCGCCTGAATCTTCTTCACCATCGGCTCGATCATGTAGTACGGGACGCCGATCTGGATCTGGTCGGAACAGTCCCCAAAATTGGCCTCGAGCTTGAGGGCAAGGACAATCGCGTCGCGCGGGGCGGTCCTGAGAAACTGGCCCGTGTTTTCGTGGCCCACGATCGACGGATGCAGCTCCTGCTCGCTCTTCCACTGGCGGCACCACTCCTCGAGCAGGATGTTGATGATGTCCTCGAGCAGGCCGACCTCGATCTCCGTCAGGTAGCGCTCCACCTTGACGGAATGACCCCGGCCCCCCAGCAGGCGGTCCACGATCGTGAGCGCCAGGCGGGGGTTGATGTCGAGGATGCCGACGCCGACGAGCGGCTCCGTCTTGAACAGGCAGAGGTGCGTCGGGCTAGGCAGCGAGTCAGTGAATTTAATGTAGGTCTGCGTCGTGAGGCCGGACATCTTCAGTCCGAACTCCATGCGCAGGAACAGAGAGAGCCTGGCGCTCAGGTAGCGGATGAAATCCTCGTGCAGGAGCCGGAGGCGCCGCAGGTCGATCTCAGACAGGAACACCGGATTCCTGAAATCGTAGGTCTCCACCTTCGCCGCGCACGAGCCGTCGCCGCGGACGCCGTCCGCCCTGATGAACAGGTGCTCCGGCGCCTGGCCGACCGTCTCCTGCGCGAGCAGCCGGTCGATCTCGGACTGGTCGAGAGTCTGTGAGTCCTGGCTCTGTGAATCGTCGGACATGGACGGCAATCCGCGCTACTGGACCAGGAAATCCGAGAAGTAGACCTGGTCCACGACGTGGCGCCCCAATGTCTGGTTATAAGCCGCCACAAGCTTGTCGCGGAGAAGGTTCTTCGCGCCGGGCTCCTCGAGCTCCGCCAGCGAGAGCGCCGAGAGGACGCTCAGCGTGACATCCGTCAGGCGGGCCTTGCTCGAGTCGAAGAGCTGCTTGAGCGCAGCGTCGCTGCCCGTGACGGTGAACGATGTCTTGAGGTAGCGGGTGCCCATGGTCCCGGAGAGGTTCACGACCACGTTTGTGAAGTCGTAGCTGTTGACCACCGCCCCAGCCTTGCCGTCGGCGGCGGGCTTGGCCCCCGCGGACTCCGCCGGAGCGGCGGCGGGCGCCTCTGCCGCCGCCGGGACCGCGCCCAGCCTCTTTTGGAAGCGGGGGACGAGGACAAATTGGGCGACGGCGACGCACACCACCGGGGCGAGCAGCACTGCGCCCACCGCCGGAATCCACGAGGCCGCGCCGGACGGAGACTTCGCCACGGCGAGCTCTGCCGGCGCCGGCTTCTCCGGCGCCGCCTCTTTGGGTTCTGGCTTCGCGGCCACGGCTTAGCTCCTCTTCAGGTCGACGATGTCGCCCAGGATTGTGTCCGAAACCGTGATCAGGCGCGATGCGGCCTCAAAGCTGCGCTGCGTCGTGATCAGGTTGGCGAACTGCGTGGTCAGATCGACGTTCGAGCCCTCGAGGGCCCCCGCCTGGATGCTGCCGAGGCCGTTCGCGCCCGCCGTGTTGTTGGCGGCCGTCAGCGTCATCGAGCCCCCCACGGGACCCGCGGCCGCCATGTTCGAGTAAAGGTTGTTCCCGACATTCTGCAGCGCCTGCGGATTGTTGTAGTTCTGCAGGAGCACCACGTTGGTCGTGGCTGTCGAGCCGTCGGAATAGGTTTCGATGAAGTTGCCCTGGTTGTCGATGCTGACGGTCTGGAGCTGCGTGCCGGCCGGCGGCGTGCCGAGCTTGATGTCACCCACGGTCGTCGGTGCCGAGCCCGCCGAGCCGCCCGTGAGGCCCTGGACGTAGTCGCCCTGGCTGTCCACGAGGTAGCCGGATGCGTTGATCGAGAACTGGCCGTCGCGTGTCGCGTACTGCTCGGTGCTGGAGGGGCTCTGGACGATGAAGAAGCCGTTGCCGGAGATCGCGAGATCGGTGGGAACGCCTGTCGAGCTGATCTGCCCCTGCGAGAAATCTACGGACACGGAGGCGAGCTGGACGCCGGTGCCGACCTGCATGGTGGATGCGGAGCCGCTGCCGCTCGCGGAGGTTCCCTCGAGCACGTCGCTGAAGCTGTCGGCGTACTGGGCGTTCGAGCCCTTGAAGGCGTTGGTGCTGACGTTGGCAATGTTGTTGCCGATGACTTCGAGGCCCTGTTCGTAGGTTTGCAGCGCGCTAACGCCGCTGTCCATTGTTCCGATGAGTGACATGATTTTTGTTTTTTCTTAGGATTTCGTTGAGAGAAGGGCTTTGACCGCCTTAACGGCGGTGGCGACCGGCGTGGAGGGTGCGCTCGTCGTCGACTGCGCCGTCGACGTGGAGGTTGTCCCGGAGGCGGATCCGGTGCCGGGGGCGACCGGATTGATCATCTGGAGCTCGGAGAGCGGATACTCGGTCCCATTGATGACGAGCTGGGGGGTGGAGCCGCTGGTGTCGACGCCGGTGACCTGGCCCGTGACCTCGGCTGAGTTTCCCGGGTTCACGGTGACGGTCTCGCCTATGTAGCTGCCGGCGGTGAGATTCTGGACCTGCCCGTTGAGCGTGTTCGTCTCCTGAAGGGCGGTGAACTGCGCCATCTGCGAAAGGAACGCCGTGTCGTCCATGGGCTGAAGCGGGTCCTGGTTCTCGAGCTGCTCGGTGAGGAGCTGGAGGAACTGGGTCTCGCTTAGCGTGGAGTTGGAACTGGAGGATGAGGAGGAGCTGGCCGCGGTGGACGAGGACGGCGTGGAAGTTGCAGACGTCGCCGAGGCTGCCGCGATGGCTGTGGTGGTGGGGGACGTGACTTGCATGGGGATGGGGCTGTTAGGCAAATGACTGGAGGCGTCCGGAATAGGTCGCGTCCGCGGTTTCCGGCTCGGAATCGAAGGCAGCGGGAATCTGCGCCACGGCGGCGGGAGCAAGAGGCGACCCCAGGGCCGGCGTCTCGCCGTCCGACGGGTTGCTGTTTTGCCCTGACTGCCGGCCCGCCTCGCCTCCGAGGTCGGTCGACGTCTGTGAATCCGAGCGCGATCCCGAGGTGAACACGGGCGCTGCGAAACGGTCCTGCGCTCCCGTGGAGGAGCCGACCGCCTGCCACTCGTGAGCCAGAGCGGTGCGCAGTTCCCCGGAGGACGTGCTGAACTGCGTGTGCACCTGGCCCGCCTGGAGCGCGACCCTGACGGACAGGTCTTCGCCGGCGACGTTGAACTTCAGATTGACCGCGGACTGGGTCGCCTGAGACGCCGCAGCCTGAAGGTCTCCCACCTGGAGCGCAGCCTCCACGGCCTGTGTCGCCGGTTGCTGCACCATGGCCTCGCCGGGGGCGCGCCCGGCTGCGTCGCCGGCAAAACCGGTCGCGCCGCCTGAAAGGGCGACGGTGGGCGGTTGTGCGACTGCAGCTGCTGTCATGGTAGCCGTTGGCATAGCAACGCTTGTGCCAACGGACTTAAAGTCTTTTGCAACTGTTTGATTATTACCTTCTAAAGAAGTTTTATTTGGCTTCGGCGCAATCTCCGAGAGCGCCACCTGGCCGGTCTCCGGGAGAGCGGCAATTTTTTCCCCGCCCATTCCGTTGTAGGTGCTGGCACCCTGGCCCGGCGCGTTTGCCTGGGCCATCGCGCTCAGCTCCTGGGCCGCGGGGCCTGAGTCGGCAGCCTGGCCGGCCTGCGCGCCCTGGGGCACCTGCGCCTGGCCAGGCCTCGCGCTGGAAAGGGCGTCTCCTGAAACTAGGCCGCCATGTTGCGACTCCGCCGAGCGCGCAGCCGCGGGCTCCGGCACAGGGGAGCCGGGCAAAGGGGCCGGCGTCTGGGCCAGCGGAACGACCGCGATCGCAGCGACATTCTCCCCGCTCGCTACGGGTGAAGCGGGAGACGGCGTGGGCGCCTTTGCCGGGGCCCTCGGGTCCGGGCTCTTTGACGCTTTGCCGGCGGCGGCAACGGAGAGGCTCCAGAATGCCGCCGTTCCGCCGGACAACACCGGGACGTTCGCATCCGATGCCGTGGCAGGGCCGCCCGATGCCGCGGTCGCCCGCAGGCTCGCCGCCTGCGTAGAGCCATTCGCCGGACGCGGGCCGCTCGCCTGGCTCGAGGGCGCCTGCGCGTAGGCCTCGCCGAGAAGCACCGATTGAAAGTCGGGCATCGACCCGTCCCCTTCGTTGTCCCTTCCGGCTGCAGGCGGCTCGGGGAGCGGTTGGGCACCGCCGGCGGCAGGAGCCGACGGTGCGGGTTGAGGAAGAGAGATGTTTGGGAACGAGATGGGCATGGGAGGTTCGGTTCTACCGCATGCTCTACCTCACGGATTCTCGGCCGTCTTCTGCGCCTTCACTAGACGCAGACGCTCGGAGAGCACGGCGGCTCGGTGGGCATCGGTCGAGTTGGGATCCGCCTGCGCCATGTCCTCGAAGATGGGGCCGATGATGTCAGGCTTCATCAGCGAAAGGATCTTTACCGCCGTGGAGTCATCTAGGTCGTGGATGATCGTCACCGCCGCGTGCGGCGTGAGGTTCGCATAGGTCTGGGCGAGCATCCGCAGGTTTTTCGCCTCGTCCGCCTGGATCTCGACCACCTTGTCGGTGATGTCCTTATGCATCGTATTGAGCTCCGTGCGGAGCTTCTCGAGTTCCTGGCGGTCGCCGGCCATCCGTGCAGTCCTCAGGTTGAAATCCTCCTCCTCCTTCTTCACCCGCGCCTTCTCGTCCTTAAGCTCCGTCGCCAGGTTGTCGATCTCGACGCTCCAAAAATCCCAATTCTTCGCCTTTCCGGACGCGAGCTCCGCGGGACGGGGGCGGGCGAGCGCCACCTCTACGAGGCAGTCGGCCCTGAGCCAGAACCAGCTAAGCCCCGCGACGACGCCGCCGAGCAGACCGAGAAGGGTTACCGAGAAGGGTGATAGGATCCGTGTCATGTTGAAATAAGCTTCCGCCGGCCGGCCCTCCGGCCTGCAAATTCATCGAACTCAGCCTGATCCGAGCGCAATGCCTCGCTGCGGTGGGCCTCAAGCGCCGTCGCCTCGAGGCGCTCGATCGCCTTGACGGCGCGGTTGGCCTCCACGCAGAGGTTGCGGCGCACCTCGACATCCCGCACGGCCGCGGCCATCTGCTTGGCCGTCTCGGCCTCCGTGGTGCATTCGCTGCGGTAGGCCAGGAAAAAGGAGATGTCGTCCGCCGGCCTGAAGCGACCGGAGCGGCCGGCCGACCTTAGCTGCCCCATCTCGGCCAGACGGAGCCTGGTCGCGGTTAGCCGCGCTTCCACAGCCGCGCTCGCCCGCACGGCGGCCGCGAGGCTTTCGCGCGCAACCGCCTCCTTGTGGGCGCGCAGAATGGCCACCGACCTCAGTGAAAAGCGGAACTTCTTCATGGCAGTATCCCCTTGAGCCGCGCGAATGAGTCGAGGCGCGACGAATGCTCGCGCACGCCCTGTCGGAGGAACTTGCGCAGCGGCTCCTGCAGCGCGATGGCCTGGTCAATGGCGGGAGTGGATCCCTTCTGGTAGGCCCCGATCGCGATCAGGTCCTCGTTCTTCCTGTACACGGCAAGTTGCTCGCGTGCGCGGCCCGCCATCTCCACCTCGGCCGGCTCGCAGATGTCGCGTGAAAGGCGGCTTACGCTCTCGAGCACATCGATCGCCGGATAATGATTGGAGTTGGCGAGCGCACGGGAGAGCATGATGTGCCCGTCCAGGATGCCGCGCACCGCGTCGGTCACGGGCTCGTTCATGTCATCTCCTTCGACGAGCACCGTGTAGATCGCGGTGATCGAGCCGTTCTCACCCGCGCCTGAGCGCTCCAAGAGCCGCGGCAGCAGGGAAAACACGGAGGGCGTGTAGCCCCGGGTCGCGGGGGGCTCGCCGATGGCAAGACCGATCTCGCGCTGGGCCATCGCAAAACGCGTGACCGAGTCCATCATCAACAGCACATTCTTTCCCGCGTCGCGGAACCGCTCGGCGATCGCCGTCGCGGTGAAGGCCGCCCGCAGGCGTAGCGGCGCAGGGGTGTCGGAGGTCGCCACGACGACGACGGACCTCTTCAGCCCCTCCGGCCCGAGATCCTTCTCGATGAATTCGCGCACTTCCCTGCCGCGCTCGCCGACGAGCGCCACCACGATGACATCCGCCGTGGAATTCCGGGCGATCATGCCGAGAAGGGTCGACTTTCCGACACCGGAGCCGGAGAAGAGGCCGAGACGCTGGCCCTGGCCGAGCGGGATGAAGGTGTCGATCGCCCGCACACCCGTGGAAATCGGCTCGCGGATCCTGCGGCGCTTCAGGGGGTGCGGCGGCAGGGCCATGGTCGACGCGCTGCGGTCGACCGGCAGCAGCCCAAGGCCGTCAAACGGCCGGCCCAGAGAATCGAGGACACGCCCCATCAGTTCGGGTCCCGGGAGCGGAAGCGGCGGGTGCTCGGACGCCACCACCTCGCAGCCCACGTGGAGGCCCTGCATGTCGCCCAGCGGCATGAGAAGGTTCCTGTGCTCGCGAAACCCGACGACCTCGGCGCGGACGCTGAAGTTCGTCCTCGAGGACCGGACGACGCACAGGTCGCCCAGCCCGACGTTCGGTCCCTCGGACTCGATGATCAGGCCCGTCACGCTTGTCGCGGTTCCGATCCGCTCCATCGACGCGGAATGCCGCACCTGCGTGCGGAGGATCTCTACAAGGGGGGCAACCGAGGAGGTCATCTTGAATGCATAGGGTGGCGAATTCGGCCTATGCGCCGGTGACGCCGCGCTCCAGGGCGGCGAGTTTCGTGCTCATGCGGCCGTCCGTCAGGCCGAACCTGCTGCGCACCAGGCAGTCGCCGCGCGAGAGTGCGGCGTCCGTCGCAATCTTTAATCCCGGATACCTGCGCATCCATGTGGAGTCGAGGCAGCCGATCAGCTCGGCGTCCTGCGGGCAGAGCGTAAGCTCTAGTCCCTCACGCTCCGGAAAAAGCTGGTCTAGGGCCTCGCGGCACAGCCGCTCGATCATCTCCGGGTCCGGGCTGAACCCGGCGAAGAGCCGCTGGGCGATCTCGAGGGCGAGGCTGGGGAGCGCCTCGCGCAGCTGCGAGAGGAGGGACGCCTCCAGGCCCGACAGCTGCTGAAACACGCCGTCGCTGATGCGCTGGACGTCCGTCCTCACCTCGACAAGGTGGTGGTTGGCCAGGGTGCGCTCGTCGTCGCCGCCCCTTCGGTACGCGGCCTCGGTCAGCGTCGCGAGCTCACGCTCGCCGACGAGGCGCCCGGATTGCCCCGGAAGCACCGCCCCCACCAAGCGGCGGTCGAATGAGATGAGCTTTGAAAAGGACATTTTCCGCGTGGGCAGGCTAGGCCACGAGCGCCTGCGTGGAGTCAGAGTCGATCGAGATCTCGCCGGTCTCCTCCAGGCGCCGGACGCTCTGGATGATGGCGTCCTGTGCCGCCTCGACGTCCTTCATGCGCACGGGCCCGAGGAGCTGGATTTCCTCGCGCAGGCCCTCCGCCGCGCGTTTCGATAGGGCCGAGTAGATCTTCTCGCGAAGGGGCTCGCCCGCCGCCTTCATGGCGATGGCGAGGCCCGCGCTGTCCACCTCGCGCAGGATCCTCTGGAGGTCCGCCGACTGGAGGCGCACCAGGTCGTCAAAGCTGAACATCTTGCGCCGGATAGCGGTGCCGAGGGTGGCGTTGCGCTCCTCGATCTTGGCCAGAAGCGCCTTGCTCATCTCCTTGTCGAGCTGGTTCAGAAGGCCCGCGACGGCGCGGACGCCGCCGCTGCGGTGAAACGCGGGGCGCACCTTGGAGTCGAAGTGCTTCTCAAGGCTGTGGACGATCTTCGCCACGAGGTCGAGCGACGTGGACTCGATCGTCCCCAGGCGCTCCATGACGCTCTCGCGCAGGTCCGGGCTCAGGAGCGTGA
>CAYNLL010000060.1:0-11223 GCA_964398015.1 uncultured Opitutaceae bacterium
GCGACGCCGCAGGCCGCCACCATGGGCGCCAGGTGGATCGACACCTTGTCGCCCACGCCCCCGGTGGAGTGCTTGTCCGCCTTGGGGATGCGGACCGCGGAGAGGTCGGCGACGACGCCCGACCGCATCATGGCGTCGGTGAGCTTGGCGGTCTCCCCGGGGGTCATCCCCCGCAGGTAGATCGCCATCAGCAGGGCGCTCAGCTGGTAGTCGGCCCAGGAGCCGTCGGTGGCGCCCGTGACGAAGGCCCCTATCTCCTCCCGGGTGAGTTCGGCGCCATCGCGCTTGCGCGCGATGACATGCTGGGGAAACAGGACCGTGCCCATGACACCTCCCCTACCCGGGGAAGGCGCCGGAGGCACGCCCAATCACTTCTTTGAGCCGAAAACCGACCGCGCCACGTCGAACGGGACCCGCGTGATCTTGGAGATCGTGGAGGCCGAATCGCGCCTGTCCTTCTCCTCCTCCAGGTCGAGCATCGCCTGCATTTCAAGCTGCTTGATGCGCAGCTCGCGGGCCGCGATCGCCTGCTCGCGCATCTCGAGCTCATCGACGGCTCCCTGGATGGCGATGCGGTCGTCGCGGAGGTGCGCCTGCTCGGCCTCCAGGAGCGCCCGTGCGCGGTAGAGCTTGTCCCAGGCCGCCTGGAGGGCGCTCTGGTCGTAGGGGCCTTGGCTGCCGCCGGACTCGAATGGGGCGGTGGAGAGGGTTTCCGTCGATTCCATCGGGGAGTGCGGAGCCAGTCGCCCGCGGCGCCTGAGGCTCAGCCCCGATTGCGACTGGCTGTCAAAATTTAACATCGAACTCATGTGCGTGTGTGGTTGAGGACATATCGGACTCTTGACGCACTTTACACCCTTCGGATCGCGGATTACTAGATGCGCGACCCCATTTTACCGGGGGTTTACACGAATCGTCCCGGCTTTGTGAAAGTATTTACAAATCAGGTGCGGAAGATCACGTCTTCGCGCCGGAACATCCTGACGGCGAGCGCGAGCGCAATCCCCGCGTACAGCGCGGTGGAGCCGAAGATGATCCCGATGAAGCCCCAGTGCCACACGCCGGAGAGCATCTCCTTCGAGACGAGCGAGAGGTTCAGGATGGGGACGAGGGCGAGGCGGGAGTTGAGCTCGATCCCCGGGAGTATCCCCGCGATCGCCGGCAGGATCACCACGAGCATCAGCGGCGTCACGTAGCTCTGCGCCTCCTTGAAGCTCTTGGCGCAGAGGCAAATGGTGAACAGCACCGCGGAGAAGAGGACCGCGACGGGGATCACCATCGCCAGGACGCCCAGGATGCCGAGCGGGTCGATCGAGATGGCCGGGCCCGCCACGGCCGCCGCCCCGGGACCGATCGCGGCGCCCGCGATGGCGACCGTGGCCCCCATCGAGATGAGCGACAGGCAGACCGCCGCCAGGGACCCCGTGAGCACCATGAGGAACTTGCCCATCACGATGTCGGTCCGGGCGGCGGGGCTGCACAGGAGCGTCTCCATCGTCCCCCTCTCCTTCTCGCCGGCCGTCAGGTCCATCGCCGGGTACATCGCCCCGCTCAGGCAGAGGAAGATGATGAAGTAGGGGACAATCCCGCCGAAGAGGTTGCCCCCGACCTTCTCGGGCGCCGCCACGTTGGCGTGCTTCACCTCGAAGGGCCTCGCGACCGACGCCGGCAGGCCCCGGTCGGCGAGCAGCCGCGCCGTCGTCCGCTCGCGCAGCGCCGTGAAAAACAGGTCGAGCTGCTCGACGGCCAGGCCGGACTTCATCTCGCCCTGGTAGTCGTAGAGGGTCACCGCCGGGGCCGAGCCCCTCTCGAGCGCCCTGTCGAAGCCCTCCGGGATCTCGACGGCGGCACGGACCTTCTTGTCCGAGATGAGCGTCCTCCAGTCCGGCGTCGCCGCCTCGACCCTGAACTTGACGGATTTCCCGAGCTCGGAGCGGGTCTGGGGCGAGTCGGAGCCGCCGACCACCATGACGCGAGGGATCTCCTCCCGGGCCTTGGAGACGACCATCATCGCGGCCTTCCCGAACCCCAGGATGATCACGGGCATGATGAACGTCGGGATGACGATCGTGGAGATCAGGGTCCGCCGGTCGCGCAGCAGGTCGCTGAGCTCCTTGGCGTAGATGGTCGCTATGGAGCGGCCGTTCATGCCGTGGCCTCCGGCATGACGATCCGCACGAACGCCTCCTCGAAGTCCTGCTCGCCGGTCCTTGCCTTGAGCTCGGCGACCGTGCCCTCGGCGAGCAGCGCCCCCCCGTGGATGACGCCGACAACATCGCAGAGCTTCTCGGCCTCGCTCATCACGTGAGTGGAGTAGATCACCGTCTTGCCACGGGCGCGGCACTCCCGGACAAACTGGACGATCGAGCGGGCCGCCATGACGTCCAGGCCGAGCGTCGGCTCGTCGAAGACCATCACCTGCGGGTCGTGGACGAGCATCCGCGCGACCGACGTCTTCTGCTTCATCCCGGTCGAGAGCTTGTCGCAGCGCCGGTCGAGGAACTCGTGCATGTCGAGCTCGTCGGCAAGTAGGCCGATGCGCGCCCTCAGGGCGGCCTCCCCGATCCCGTGCAGGCGCCCGAAATAGGCGATCATCTCCCGCGCGGTGAGCCGGGCGTACAGGGCCGTGCTCGCGGCCAGGAAACCGAGGTGGGCCCTCACCTTGTCCGGCTCGCGGGCGACGTCGAAGCCCGCGATGATCGCCGTGCCGGACGTCGGCTTCAGGAGCGTCGCCAGCATGCGCAGCGTGGTCGTCTTACCCGCGCCGTTCGCGCCGAGGAGCCCGTAGATGCTCCCCGGCTCCACGCGGAAGGAAACCGCGTCGGCGCCCCGGATCTCCCCCCGCTTCTTGTCGTGGAAGACCTTCGTGAGAAACCGTGCCTCGATCATGGTCTGGGAATGGCCGCGGCCGCCGCCTTTACAAGCTCATCCGCTCGCGGAATTCCTGGGCCTGCCTGCGGCTCAGCTCGACCTTGGCCCCGCCCTTGAGCTGCACGAAGAGCCCGCCGCTGAACCAGGGCTGGATCGACTCGATCCATGAAATGTTGATGATCTGGCGCCGGTTGGCCCTGAAGAAGAACTTCGTGTCGAGCCTTTCCTCCATCGCGTTGAGGGAGCGGAAGAGCTGCGGCTGCGAATCGCCAAAGTGGACCCTCGTGTAGTTGCCCTCGCTCTCCAGGAGCTTGATCTGGCCCACCTCGACGAACCAGCACCGCTCCCCCTCCCGCACAAACACCTTGTCGTCGGCGGCGAGCCGGCCCTGGGGCTGGGCCTTCGCGCGCTGGGCGGCCCGTGTGGTGGGGAGCCGCTCGATCGCCGAGGCCAGGCGGGCCGGGTCGACCGGCTTGAGGAGGTAGTCGAGCGCGTTGAGCTCGAACGCCTTCACCGCGAACTCGTCGTAGGCGGTCGTGAAGATCACGTGCGGCACCGGCGGCTCGAGCGACTCCAGGAACTCCATCCCGGTCTCCCCCGGCATCTGCACGTCCACGAAGAGCAGCTCGGGCCTTAGCGCGGCCATCTGCTCGCGGGCCTGCTTGGCGTGGGCCGCCTCGCCCGCGACCTCGATCTCCGGGAAGGCCTCGAGCAGCCTCCTGAGCTCGTTCCGTGCGAGGCGCTCGTCGTCGATGAGCAGCGCCTTCACGAATGGGACGGCAGGGGGATCACCGCCTCCGCGACGACATGCTCCGGGCGGTCCGAACGCAGCTGGAGCGTCGCGCGCTCCCCGAAGATCAGCCGGAGGCGTTCCGCCGCGTTGCGCAGGCCGACGCCCGTGGACGAGGCCGGGCCGTCCCGGTCGATCTCCCCGGGGTTGGACACCTGGATCCTGAGGGCGCCCCCCATGTTGCGCGCCGTGATCGAGATCTCGCCCCCGTCGGGCCTCGGCGTGATCCCGTACTTGACGGCGTTCTCCACGAGGGTCTGCAGGAGCATCGGGGGCACGGGCAGGTGGAGCGCATCCGGGGCGATGTCGAGCCGAAGCCGCAGGCGCTCCTCGTGGCGCACCTGCTCCAGGGCGAGGTAGTCGTTCACGACGCCGAGCTCGTCCTCGAACGGGACCGTCTCCTTCTGCCCGCTCTGGAGCGAGTAGCGCAGCAGGTTCGCGAGCTGCGTCACGGCCTTGCGCGCGCGCTCGGGGTCCTCGTCGATCAGCGCCCGCAGCGAGTTGAGCGAGTTGAAGATGAAGTGGGGGTTAACCTGCGACTTGAGCGCCCGGAGCTCGGCCTCCTTCACGCTCGTCATCAGCCTGAAGCGCTCGATCTCGGAACGGTTCAGCCGGTCGAAGAGGTGGTAGAAGAAATAGAGGCAGAGCCAGACGAACAGGATCAGGGCCCCGTAGAGCTCCTCCATGGACAGGACGATCACCAGGGAGTACTTCGTGTTCCACGGCAACCGCAGCCCGCCGTGGACCCAAAGGCACTCGATCCCGTTCCAAAGCGCAGACGCGGCGATGGCCATGGCCACGAGCCTCGGGAAGAGGCTGCGCCAGCCGAGCTCCTTCCACCGCCACCTCTCCATCGGCAGGCGCATGAGATGGGTGATCAGGAGCGCCGTCGCGAACGACATCGCGATGACCGCCAGCTCCGTGCCCAACCCCCACTTGCTTTCGTGGTCGGGAAACGCGAGGGTCGACCAGACCTCGATGCCCATGAACGCGCCCCAACCGCCCGCCTGGAAAAGCACGTAAAGCCTTTCCTTCGCCTTCCTGCGCTGGGCGTCGTCGCCCATAGGCAGGGAAATATCCGCGGAGACATCCATCATCGCGCACGTATTACACGCCTGTCCCCTCCCTACGGCAACCTTTGGACGAACGGTCCCGGGGGCGTGATGAGCGGGGCGGACACCCGGGGGTCGCGCCCGATATGGACAAAGTCGCCCGCTTTTGAAGGATAGGCCCGCCCCCATCCCCATGAAACCGAGCGTCGTGGTCGTCGGAAGCTTCGTCAGGGACTTCTCGTTCCGCTGCACCCGGTTCCCGGGAGCCGGGCAGACCGTCCTCGGCACGTTCGCGACGGGGCCCGGGGGCAAGGGGTCGAACCAGGCCGTCGCCGCCTCAAGGGCGGGCGCGGCGACCCGCTTCGTCGGCGCCGTGGGCCGCGACTCCCTCGGAACGGAGGCAGCCCTCTTCCTGCGCGCCGAGGGCGTCGACGCCCGCCTCCCGGTGAAGTCCGGGCACAGCACCGGGGCCGCGGCGATCCTCGTCGACGCGGCGAGCCAGAACGAGATCATCGTCGCGATCGGCGCGAGCGCCGTCCTCGAGCCGAGGGACGTGCCCGGGGCCCTCGTCCGCGGGGCGCGCGTTGTGATCTGCCAGGGCGAGGCCAACGCGCGGGTCAACCTCCACGCCTTCAGGCTCGCCCGCGCGACGGGCGCGACCACCGTCCTCAACCCGGCGCCGATGGATCCCTCCTTCGACCGGAGCATCCTTCCCCTCACGGACATCCTCATCCCCAACGAGTCCGAGTTCGAGGCGCTCGCCGGCCTGAAGCCCGGGCGGGCGATGGGGCCGATCCACGGCGCTGCGCGCGCCCTCGGCGTCCCCACGGTGATCGTCACGCTGGGGAAGGCCGGCTGCCTCGTCTCAACGGCCTCGGGATGGACCGCCGTCCCCGGGCACAGGGTGCGCGCCGTCGACACGACCGGCGCGGGAGACGCGTTCGTCGGGGCGTTCTCCGCGGGGCTCGTGCGCTTCGGCGGCGACCTGGTGCGCGCCGCGCGCTTCGGGAACGCGGCCGCGGCGCTTTCGGTCACGCGCCCCGGAACCGCCCCCGCCATGCCGTCGCGCCGGGAGATCGACCGGTTCCTCAGGGGCCGGCCGGGCTCCGGGCGGCCCTGACGGTCGCCGGGGCAGTCCAGCTCCACCGCGTATTCCGCGACCCCCCGCGGCCCGTCCTGCCACACGGAGAGCGGCGTGACCCGGACCCTTCCCGACGGCTTGAGCCCCGCCGCCGCGAGCTCCGGGGCGATCTGCCCGTCGTGGGCGAGGCCCTCCGCGCGGCTGCCCTGGAAGTGACAACGGGCGGCCCTCCCGGGCCCCCGGGCGACCTGCGCCGGGTCCGCGCCGCCGTGGGGCGGCGCGCCTCAGGAGCCGACAGGGTGCCAGGTCGTCTTGAGCTCCACGAAGTCCCTGATCGCGTCCAGGCCCTGCGCCGACGGCGCAAACCAGTCCGTGCGCCCGTCCACGAAACGCACGCGCTTGACGCTCTCCGCGGCGCCCAGCCTGAGCGCCCGGCGCTCCTCGCCCTCCGCCGCCGCGTAGACCGCGCGCAGGTGCGTGTGCGTGGCGAAGGTCGGAAGGAGCTCCCTGCGGAACCCCGTCAGCACGTTGATGACGCCGCCCGGCAGGTCGCTCGTCGCCAGCATCTCCCCGAGGAGCACGGCCGGGTACGGGACCTTCTCGGAGGCCAGCGCGACGACCGTGTTGCCGCAGGCGATCACGGGCGCCACCATCGAGACCAGGCCGAGGAGCGGCGGGCTGTCGGGGGCGATCACGCCGACGACGCCCATGGGCTCGGTCACGGTGAAGTTGAAGTGCGCCGAGGCCACCGGGTTCACGGAGCCGAGCAGCTGCTCGTACTTGTCCGCCCACCCCGCGTAGTGGATCAGGCGGTCGACGGCCACCGACATCCCGCGCTCCGCGTCGCCCCGCCTCGCCCCGAAGAGCACGAGCGCGTCGACCAGCTCCGCGCTGCGCGCCTCGATCATCTCCGCCAGGCGGTAGAGGATCTGCGCGCGGTTGTACGGCGTCCGCCTGGCCCAGCCCGGCCCGGCCTTCGCGGCGGCCTCCACGGCGTTGCGCAGGTCCTTGCGCGTGCACTGCGGGATGTTCGCGAAGAACGCGCCGTCCGCCCCGCTGATCTTGAAGGTGCGGGCGCTCTCGGAGCGCACGAAGGCGCCGCCGATGTAGACCTTGGGGGTCTTCGTCACGGGGAGCCGGCCCTTGGGGAAGGTCGTCATTGGAGCCTCGCGTAGTCGAGGAGGCCCTGGCGCCCGCCCTCGCGCCCGAACCCGCTCTCCTTGTATCCGCCAAAAGGCGACGACGGGTCGAACCTGTTGAACGTGTTGGCCCAGACGACGCCCGCCTTGAGCTCCGTCGACATGCGCAGGATCCGCGAGCCCTTGTCGGTCCACACGCCCGCGCTCAGGCCGTACGGGGTGTTGTTCGCCTTCTCGATGGCCTCTTCGACCGTGCGGAAGGTCAGGATGGAGAGCACGGGGCCGAAGATCTCCTCGCGCGCGATCCGGTGGCTCTGGGTAACCCCGGTGAAGAGCGTGGGCGGGAAGTAGAACCCCCGCTCCGGCAGGGGGCACGGGGGCTGGAACTTGACCGCCCCCTCGCGGACGCCGCTCGCCACGAGCCGCGTGATCTTCGCGAGCTGGGCCCTCGAGTTGATCGCGCCCAGGTCCGTGTTCTTGTCCATCGGGTCGCCGACCCGCAGCACGCGGATCCGGTTCTTCAGCTTGGCGACGACCCTCTCGGCGACCGGCTCGTGGACGAGAAGCCTCGAGCCCGCGCAGCACACGTGGCCCTGGTTGAAGAAGATCCCGTTGACGATGCCCTCGACGGCCTGGTCGATCGGCGCGTCGTCAAAGACGATGTTCGCCGCCTTCCCGCCGAGCTCCATCGTCATCTTGCGGTCGGTGCCGGCGAGCTGGCGCATGATCGCCTTGCCGACCTCCGTCGACCCGGTGAAGGCGACCTTGGCCGCCGCGGGGTGCCCCATCACGAGGGCGCCCGTCTCCCCCGCCCCCGTCACGAAGTTGACGACGCCCGGCGGCAGCCCGGCGTCCTGGAGGATCTCGGCCAGCTTGAGCGCGGTGATGGAGGTCGTCTCGGCGGGCTTGAGGACGACGCAGTTGCCCATGGCCAGCGCCGGGGCCACCTTCCAGGCGAGCATCAGCAGCGGGAAGTTCCAGGGGATCACCTGCCCGACGACGCCCAGCGGCAGGACGGAGCGGCCCGGGGCCACGTACTCGAGCTTGTCCGCCCACCCCGCGTGGTAGAAGAAGTGCGCCGCGGCCATGGGGACGTCGAAGTCGCGCGACTCCTTGATGGGCTTGCCCCCGTCGAGCGTCTCGGCGACCGCGAACTCCCTCGCCCTGTCCTGCAGGAGCCGCGCGATCCGGAAGAGGTACTTGCCGCGCTCCCGGCCCGGGAGCGCCGCCCACGGCCTGAACGCCGCGGCCGCGGCCCGGTAGGCGGCGTCCACGTCCACGGCCCCGGCCAGCGCGATCTCCGCCAGCTTGCGCTCGTTCGCCGGGTTGATCGAGTCGAAGTATTTCCCGGAGCGCGGGCGGACGAACTTCCCGCCTATGAAGAGGTCGTAGCGGGGCTTGAGCTTCGGGTCCGCCGTCTCGGGCGCCGGGTCGAACGCCCACAGGTCGCCGAAGATGAGCCCCGCGCGCCGGCCTCCCTGGGATCTTGCTGCGGTGGCCATGTCAGTAGCTCTCCGCGGCCTCGCTGAAGTAATACGGCGCCTGGTAGGCTCCGGTCCTCTCCTTCTCGATCTGCCGCAGGAGGTCGTTCAGGAGCGAGCTCGCCCCGAACCGGTAGCGCTTCCGGGTCAGCCAGGCGTCGCCCAGGGTCTCCTTCACCGCGATCAGGAACTGGAGCGACTGCTTCGCCGTCTTGATGCCCCCGGCCGGCTTCATCCCGATCGCGATTCCGGTGTCCAGGTAGAAGTCCCTGATCGCCTCGATCATCACCTGGTTGTTCGCCAGCGTGGCGTTGAGGGTGGTCTTGCCCGTGCTCGTCTTGATGAAGTCGCCGGGCCGCAGTACGCCCATCGCCAGGAAGGAGGCGGCCCGGATGTTGTCGAAGGTCTCCAGCTCGCTCACCTCGAGGATCACCTTGAGGGCGGCGGCGCCGCAGGCCTCGACGACCCCGGCGATCTCGTCCTCCACCCGCGAGAACTCCCCGGCGAGGAAGGCGCCCCGGTTGATGACCATGTCGACCTCGTCGGCTCCGTCCGCGACCGCCCCGCGGACCTCGGCGAGCCGCGTGCGGTAGTGGGTCTGCCCCGAGGGGAACGCGGTCGCGACCGAGGCCACCTTGACGCCGGTCCCCGAGACGTGGGCCTTGGCGTGGCGCACCATCGACGGGTAGACGCACACGGCGGCCACGGGGGGGACGGCCGGGTCGTCGCTCGGCCTCAACGCCTTACGGCAGAGCGACTCGATCTTTCCGGGCGTGTCCTTGCCCTCGAGCGTCGTCAGGTCGGTCATCGAAACCGCCATGCGCAGCCCCCAGACCTTGGCGGCCTTCTTGATGCTGCGCGTCGTGAACTTCGCGACCCTCTCCTCCACGCCGACCTGGTCCACCGGGCCGACCTCGTCGAGGAGGCGCGCGTGGGCCGCGTGGGCGTTTCGGGGCAGCATCGCAGGACTATCGCTCCCCCAGGCGCGCAAAACAATTGAAAAACAGCGCCGGCGGCGGCCATCCTCCGTCGTGATCCCCCGCTCGGAGCTCCTGCTGCTGCGGTCGCTGCGCGACAAGAAGCACCGCGAGGAGCTCGGCCTGTACGCCGTCGAGGGCGAGAAGATCGTCGCCGAGCTCCTGGCGGCCGGCCACCCGTTCGAGAAGATCTACGCCACGGACGCCTGGACAGGGCAGAGGACGCACCCGATCGGCGAGGCCGAGATGGCCCGCGCGAGCCACTTTCCCGCCCCCTCCTCAGTGCTCGCGGTGGGGAGGATAAGCCGGTTCGCCCTCTCGCCGGGCGAGCTCGACCGCGGCCTCACCCTCGCCCTGGACGGCGTGCAGGACCCGGGCAACGTGGGCACAATCCTGCGGATAGCGGACTGGTTCGGCTTCGACCGCGTCGTGCTGTCGCCCGGCTGCGCCGACCTGCATTCGCAGAAGGTGATCCAGGCGAGCATGGGCTCGTTCGCGCGCGTGCGCGCGGTGGTGGCGGCGCTGGGCGAGGCCCTGGCCGGGATTCGCGCCCCGGTGGTCGGCTGCGCCCTCGAGGGCCGGGACGTCCACGCGCTCCCGGCGCTTTGCGACGCGGTGGTCGTCATCGGGAGCGAGGGCCGCGGCCTGTCGGAGGAGGTGATGAGGAGTGTCTCCTACACGGTCACTATCCCCAGGAAGGGGGCCGCGGAGTCGCTCAACGCAGCCATCGCCGCGGCCATCGTCTGCGACAACATCCGCCGGGCCGCGGGCTGAGGGCCCGGGTCACTTCTCGCTCTTGGAGGAGCTCCTGCTCCTGCCGCCGCCGCCGCCGATCATCAGGATGGACCCGGCGACGACGCCGACGGCGAACATGCCGAAGTAGATCTCCCAGGCGTCGGTCGTGAGCTTCTTGTCCAGGAGGATCGGGAAATTGAAGTCCGCCGCCTGCTTGTTGTACGCGCCGATGTACAGAAACACGAAGAGTGTCGCGAGGAAGACGACCAGCTTGAGGAGAACTTTGAAGCTCATGGTGTTGCAGGATGGGTCAGGCCTTCGGCGCAGTCAATTCGTCGTAGGCCGCGCCGAGGATGTTGCCCAGGCGGTTGGGGAGCGGGGTGTGGAAGTCGGGGAATCCCGGCATGTTCTCCAGGGCGACGACCTCGGTCTTCTCGCGGCCCGCGGCCACCTGCCCCTGGACGCGCTCGAGCACGGCCGACAGGAAGTCGCGGATGACCTTCAGGTCGCCGCGGGTGCCGGTGACGCCAAACTGGGGGCTGCCGTGGCCGAAGATGTAGATCGCGTCGGCCGGGTAGCTCGCGGCCGAGTCCTCGAGGGCCTTGATCCAGCCCTTGAATGTCGCCCCGCCGGGCCGGTCGACGACGGGGTAGAGCCGGTTGAACACCAGGTCCCCCATGTGGACGACGTTGGCCTTCTCGAAGACGACGACCGCATCGCCCCCCGTGTGGGCCGGCCCCCTGTACTCCACGGTGACGATCTCCCCGCCGAGCTCCCGGCGCCAGACGTCCGAGAACAGGGTGTCGGCGTAGACCTGGCTGGCAACCGATGCGGCCGGGTCGGGCCTTACGCTCTCCTCTGCCCGCTTTGCCGCCTCAAACTGGAGCTTCGGCACGTTCTCGTGCGCGACCAGGGACTTGGAGGCCGCCTTGAAGACCACGTTGCCGCCGGTGTGGTCGTGGTGGTGGTGGGTATTGATCGTCGCGTCTATTACGCGGCCCCCGATGCCGGGTATCCCCCTCAGGCAGGTGAGCGCGGTGTCCGGGAACTGGGTGTCCACGACGGCGAGGGCGTCCTTGGACGCGAGCCAGCCTATC
>CAYNLL010000061.1:0-11132 GCA_964398015.1 uncultured Opitutaceae bacterium
ATCGCCGCGAAATGGTGCCCGAAGACCACCCAGCGGTTCGTCCTCACGAAGTCCTTCCCGTCGGCGTGGGTCTCGGCGGGCGTCGCCCGCAGCTCGTCGATCGTCAGCACGCGCGCCATGAGCCACGCCGAATGGAAGCGGTACGCGATCGCGAAGGTGCAGGTCGCCGCAACCACCATCCAGAGCGCGCTCACGGCCTCGCCCCGCGACCAGGCGAGCACGGCCACGCTCAAGGCGCCCGCGAGAGCGACGGCGGACCATCCCGCCGCGCGCAGGATCCTCGAAAAAGTGGGGGTGTCCACGCGGGCCATGGTGGGGCGGATTTCGAAGGCCCCGGAAGTTGGCACAGGGTCGCCCCCCCCGCAAGCGCGCAGGACGCGCCCCACTTGTTGGTTTGCCTCCCGCGGTGGCCCTCTTCCATCGTGCCCGCACACGAGCGCGAACCCATGGCACCCCACCCCGACCAGACGCGCCCCGGCGGCACGGCGCTAGCCGCGGCGGGCGCCGCCCTCTGGGCGACGCTCATCGTCCTGGTCCTCCGCCACCCGCTCGACGGGCACGAGCACGGCGACCTGGGGCAGTTTATCGGCCGCCTCCATCCGCTCCTGGTGCACGGCCCGGTGGCCCTCATTGCGCTCGTCCCGGTGATGGAGCTGGCCGGCCTGGGCGCGAGGCGGGCCCACCTGCGCGCCGCGGCGGGCTGGATCCTCGCCCTGGCCGCGGCCGCGGCGCTCGCGGCCGCGTTTGACGGGTGGCTGCTCGCCTGGAGCGGGGGCCTGAGGGGCCGCGATGTCACGCGGCACATGTGGGGCGGCGTGTGGCTTGCGGCCGTGTGCATCGCCGCGGCCCTGGCACGCTGCGCTGCGGACCGCGGGGGCGCCGGACGGGCGGTCTACGCGGCGCTGCTGGTCTTCGCCGTCGGGCTCATGGTCTGGACGGGTCACGGCGGGGGGGCGATCTCGCACGGCGACGACTTCCTGACGGAGAGGATGCCCGCGCGCCTCAGGGCATGGCTGGGCCTGCCCCCGCCGCTGGCGCGCGCAGCGCCGGGCCCGCAGGCCGGCTCCGCGCCCGTGGCCCGCGGCGGACCGGGAAGCGCCGATCCGTCGAACCCCGCCTTCTACGGGCTCCACGTCGCGCCGATCCTGGCGCGCAGCTGCCTTTCCTGCCACAGGGCCGAGAAGCACAAGGGCGGGCTCAGGATGGACACGCTCGACCAGCTGCAGCGCGGGGGCGACGACGGCCGCGTGTTCGTCCCGGGAAGCCCGAAGTCGAGCGACCTGCTCCGGAGGGTCCGCCTCCCGGCGAGCGACGACGACTACATGCCGAGCGACAACGAGAAGCCCCTGACGCCCGAGGAGATCGAGACCATCGAGCGGTGGATAGCCGCCGGCGCCAAAGGGGGCTGAGCGCTTGCGGCCCCGGCGAAGGGCATCACACTTGGCCTTCGCCCCAGGAACAACCCATGACGCGCATCCTCTCCCTCGCCCAGGTCGCCCAGGTCGCCCTGGCCGCGCTGCTCGCCGCCGTCCTCCCGTCGGCGGCCCCCGCCCAGGTTTCGGCATCCCTCGTCGCGGCGGACGCGTCCATCCGGCCCGGGATCCCGTTCACGGTCGCCCTCCACCTGGTGCACCAGCCCCATTGGCACACCTACTGGGTGAATCCCGGCACCGGGCTCGCCACCTCGCTGAAGTGGGCGCTTCCCCCGGGCTGGAGCGCGGGAGAGATCCAATGGCCGGTGCCCATGCTGCTCCTGGACACGCGCGCCAACGTCATCGGCAACGGCTACGACGGGGACCTGCTCCTGCCGGTCACGATCACGCCGCCCGCGGACCTCAAGCCCGGGGTCGACGCCGAGCTGAGGGTTCAGGCCGATTGGCTGATGTGCCAGGACGTGTGCGTCCCCGGCAACGCCAAGCTCTCCCTCAAGCTCCCCGTCACGCAGGACACCCCGAATCCGGACGCCCTTTGGGGCGGGAAGATCCGGGCCGTCGTCGCGCAGCTTCCCGCCGCGGACCCGTCGTGGGCGGTGTCCGCCACCCGCGACGCCAAGGCCGTGACCCTCACCGTGAGGGCGGTCGGCGGCTCGCCCGACTCCCGGATTCCCGCCGGCCTCCATTTCTTCTCCCAGGACGGCTCGGTCGCGTACGACCTGCCGGAGCCGGTCGCCCCCGATGGCAACGGGGGCTTCTCGCTCACGCTTCCGATATCCACCGACGGGCCCGCCAATCCGCCGCGGCTCGTCGGCGTCCTCGCCTCATCCGGCGGGTGGCGGCCGGACGGCTCGCTTCCCGGCCTCGCGATTGACACGGCCTTTGGCGCCCCCTCCCCGGCGGGCTCCGCCGCGCCCGCCTCCGGGGGCCTCGGCGGCACGCTCCTCCTCGCCTTCGTCGGCGGCCTCATCCTCAACCTGATGCCCTGCGTCTTCCCCGTCCTCGGGATAAAGATCCTGGGGTTCGTGAACCAGGCCGGCGCGGACCGGCGCAAGGTCACGCTCCACGGGATCGTGTTCACGCTGGGGGTGCTGGTTTCGTTCTGGGTCCTCGCCGGGATTCTCGCCGTGCTGCGGGCCGGGGGCAGCCAGCTTGGATGGGGGTTCCAGCTGCAGTCGCCCGCGTTTGTCTTCGGACTGGCCGCGGCGATGCTCGCGTTTGCGCTGAACATGAGCGGCGTCTTCGAGTTCGGGCTCACCGCGACAGGGATCGGCTCGCAGCTCCAGTCGAAGTCGGGCCTCGCGGGATCGTTCCTGACCGGCGCGCTTGCCACGGTCGCGGCAACGCCCTGCGCTGCGCCCTTCCTCGCGCCCGCGCTGGGTGCGGCGCTCGCGCTGCCCACCGCGCAGTCGTTCGCGATCTTCACGGTGATCGCGCTCGGCCTTTCCGCACCCTACCTGCTCCTCTCGGCGTTTCCGTCCGCCGTCAGGGTGCTGCCGAGGCCGGGGGCGTGGATGGAGACCTTCAAGCAGGCGATGGCCTTCCCGCTCTACGCCACGGTCGCCTACCTGGTCTGGGTCCTCGCCGGCCAGCTCCAGGAGACCGGCCTTCTCTCCGCCCTCTTCGGCCTTGTACTGGTCGCGATGGGCGTCTGGGCCTACGGGCGGTGGAGCGCCCCCGGGGCGCCGGCCGGCAGGGCGGCGTTCGGCAAGGCGGCGCTTGTCGTCCTCCTCGCCCTGGGCGCCTGGACAGGATGGCCCGCGGCGGCGGCCCCCACCGACATTGTCTGGGACAAGTGGAGCCCGGAAGCCGTCGACGCGCTCCGCGCGGATAATCGCATCATCTATGTGGACTTCACGGCGCGCTGGTGCGCGACCTGCCAGGCCAACAAGCGGCTCGTGTTCCACTCCGACGACGTGCTGAGGGTTTTCCGGGAAAAGCGGATCGCCACCCTGCGCGGCGACTGGACCAACAAGGATCCCGCGATCACGGCTGAGCTGGCCAAGTACCACCGGGCGGCCGTGCCCTTCAACGTGATCTGGTTTCCCGGCCGGCCCGATCCCGTGATCCTCCCCGAGCTTCTGACGCCGTCGGCGGTGCTGGACGCGCTCGCAAAGTGACCCGCGGACGTTTCGGGCGCTTTGCAACCCGCGGATCAAGAGGAGGCTAACCTCCGGGCCCGAGGCGCCAACGTGCTGGCCCAATCCCTCCCGTCCCAGGGCAGGTCAACGGACCGCGCGGGAAGGGACCCGTCATAAAATCGCGCCCGTGGTTGCCAATCCCGGAGTGCGCTGTAGGTTGCGCGCGCCATGAAAAGACTCATCGCCGCACTGGCCCTCTTCTCATTCACCGCCTTCGCATGGGCGGCCTCCCCGCAGATCACCGACATCTCACAGAATGACCTCCAGGCCGCCATCGCCAACAAATCAGCGACCCTCTTGGACGTCAACGGAAGCGATTCCTACCGCTCCGGCCACATCCCCGGAGCCATCGACTTCATCGCCCACAGGCAGGACATCGCGAAGCTGCTGCCCGCCGACAAGAACGCGTTGATCGTGGCCTACTGCGCCAACGTCAACTGCCCCGCCTATCGGCTCGCTGCAAACGCGGCCCTCGACCTCGGGTACACCAACGTGAAGCACTTCGCGCCCGGCATTGAGGGATGGAAGGATTCAGGCGCCCGGACGGAAAAGGACTGAGGCCGCGGCCCCATCCAAGTTCCCGACAGCCCGGGCCGACATGCCCGGGCTTTTTTCGGCCCGCGTCATATGGCGCAGAGGGCCCGCCCGCTCCGAAGGGCAAAAGGGCCTTACTCCCTGCCGGCAGCCCCTCTAGAGGCTGGACCGGCCGCCAGCTTCGCCGCAGCCTCTGCGCAACCCGGCCTCCACCCATGCCCGCGCGCACCCCTTTCCGCATCCGCCGGCTTCGCATCGGCGACTACAGCGAGGTCCACGCCCTGTGGAAGAGGACGGAGGGGATGGGCCTGGGCGAGTCGGACTCGCGCGAGGCGATCCGGCGCTTCCTCAAGAGGAACCCCGGCCTCAGCATGGTGGCCACCTCCGGCGGCCGCGTCGTCGCGACCATCCTGTGCGGCCACGATGGCAGGCGGGGATACCTGCACCACCTGGCGGTTGCCCGGCAATTCCGGCGCCGGGGCATCGGGGCGAGGCTGGTGGCCCTCTGCCTTGAGAACCTCCGCGCAGAGGGCATTCCCAAATGCAACCTCTTCGTGTTCGCCAGCAACACGGCAGGCAGCGCCTTCTGGCGGCACCTCGGCTGGGATGTCAGGTCCGACCTCCGCCTCGTGCAGCGCGGGACGGCAGCCGCCCCCGTCGCCTGCCGCACGAGCTGCTGAAGCCGGCGCCGAATTCTGCTGGCCGGACTTCACAAACAGGCATATCCTTATGTGTCCGCGGCCATGCTGCATGCCGCACGCGGAACGGTTTATGAGGATACTACTCGTCAGTCCCGGCACCCCAGACACCTTCTGGAGCTTCAAACACGTGCTCAGGCTGGTCTCGAAGAAGGCCGCCTTTCCGCCCCTCGGGCTGCTCACCGTCGCCGGAATGCTCCCGGACGACTGGGAGCTCAGGCTCATGGACCTCAATTTCGAGCGCCTGGCCGACCGCGACATCGCGTGGGCCGACTACGTCCTCGTGAGCGCCATGATCGTGCACCAGGCGTCCGTTCGCGAGATTGCGCGGCGCTGCGGTGCACTGGGCAAGCCCATCGTCGCCGGCGGCCCCCTGTTCACGACGGGCCACGAATCTTTCCCGGAAATCCCCCACTTCGTCCTCGGCGAGGCCGAGGAGGTCATGCCGCAGCTGATCGCGGACCTGCGCGCGCGTTCGCCGCAGCACGTCTACCGCGCCCCCGGGTTTCCCAGCCTCAATCTTACACCGGTCCCCCGCTACGACCTCATAAGGATGCGAAACTACGTGACGATGGCCGCGCAGTTCTCGCGCGGCTGCCCCTTCGACTGCGAGTTCTGCGACATCACGGTGATGAACGGCCGGCTGCCGAGGACCAAGGCCCCGGAGCAGTTCGTGGCGGAGCTCGAGGCGCTTCGCCGGCTCGGGTGGAAGGACATGGTTTTCGTCGTCGACGACAACTTCATCGGCAACAAGGCGCGGACCAAGGCGCTCCTGGGCGCTATGATCGCGTGGCGCGAGCGCACCCATCCCCAAATGGGGTTCCTGACGGAGGCGTCGATCAACCTGGCCGATGACGCCGAGCTCTGCGAGATGATGGTCGCCGCGGGGTTCCGCAAGGTGTTCGTCGGCATCGAGACGCCCTCGCCCGAGTCCCTCGCCGAGTGCAGGAAGGTCCAGAACTCCAACCGCAACCTGGTGCTGTCCGTTCACGCGCTGCAGCGCTCCGGCCTGGAGGTGATGGGGGGCTTCATCGTCGGGTTCGACAGCGACACGGGCGAGATCTTCAAGCAGCAGTTCGACTTCATCCAGCGCTCCGGCGTGGCCACCGCTATGGTCGGCCTCCTGACCGCCCTCCCGATGACGCGGCTGCACCAGCGCCTCAGGCGCGAGGGCCGGCTCCTCTCCGAAGCCACGGGCAACAACACGGCGACGGCCTCGCTCAATTTCCGCACGAAGCTCAGCCGCGAGTACCTGGAGAAGGGCTACCGCGAGCTCATGCACCGTCTCTACGAGCCCAGGAATTACTACCGCCGGATCCGCACCTTCCTGGAAAGCTACCGGGCGGGCAGCGAGCGGCTGCGCCTGTCGTGGGTCGACTTCGAGGCCCTGGTGAAGTCGTTCTGGCTGCTGGGCGTGTGGTGCCGCGGCCGACGGGCGTACTGGCGCTTCTTCATCGGGACCCTCGTGATGCGCCCGCGGCACTTCCGCGTCGCCATCCAGCTCGCCATCATCGGCTACCATTTCCGGCGGGTGGCCGCGGCGCTCTGACCCGCCCGCCCGAGCGCCAGAAGCCCGTGTGGGCCCGCTCGGCTTCCGTCTGAAGGAGAGGCCCGATCACCGTGACCGCGCGCTGTCCGCTCGCGAAGACCCTGCGGCAGGAGAGCGACAGGGTCGGGTTTTCGCGGTGGCCGCCCGTGAGCGCCAGTAGCCTCCTCTCGGAAAGCGCATAGACGACCCGGCGGATGTTGCACCAGTAGATCGCCCCGGCGCACATGCAGCACGGCTCCGCGCTGCTGTACAGCGTGCAGGACGCAAGCTGCGCGGGCCGAAGCAGGCGGGCGGCGCGGGAGGCGGCGACCACCTCGGCGTGCTGGGTGGGGTCGCCCCCGGGGGGAAGCGAGTTGTTGCGCGCCTCGGCGACCACCCGGCCGCGAGCATCGACGACGATCGCCGCAAACGGGTGCCTGCCGTCGGCCCTCGCGGCTTCCGCGAGGATGAAGGTCCGGCGCAGCCATGCGATGTCCCGTGGGGAGGCGGTCTTGCGGGTGGGCACGGCGGCGCAGGTTCAGGCGGGCGATTCGGGGCGGGCGGGTCCGTCCGCCGCGAAAGTCAATGTCATCGCGCCCGCTCCGCCAAGGACGAACCCTCCGCCGGGGCCACGCCTACAGAGGAAATCGCCAGTTGACGGACGTTGCATCCTGGCAATCTTAGAGCACGGATGAGCCCACGAGGATTCACGCACCCTTCGCCTGCGATGCGCGCCGTCGCCGTGTTGGCAGCTGTCCTTGTGCTGGCGCTGGCGGTTCTCGCGGCGAGCCCGGAGCTTCATGAGCGCCTGCATGGCCACGAGTTGCATCCGGTCGCCGCGTCGCATCGGGGCGCGGCCCACAACGAGGCCGCACCGGCGCCCGATGATGAGGACGGCTGCATCGTCAGCCTTTTCGCCCAGGGTGTCGTGCTCGCCCTGGCAGCAGTTGCGCTGGTCCAGGCGGGCCGGCCGCTTTCATTTGTTGGGTTCCCGCACCGCGACCGGCTCGCCCCGGAATCGCCCCGTTACCTCAGGCTGCCTGCGCAAGGCCCTCCTGTCGGCCTGAAGTAACCTCCCGGGACTGGGGCACCCCCACAGGGTGCGGCCCGAGCTCGGGAATTTCGTCGGTGCGCCGCGTGGACCCTATCCACGGCGGGGCACCGCATCCACCCCGTCCAGTAGCAACACCGGCGGGGCGCACCTCCACACCACACAATTTCAGATATGAATCTTCGCAGTCTTCTCCTTTTCCCCATCATCGGCGGCATCGCCGTTGCCGCCCGCGCCCAGACCGCCCCTCCTTCGGACCCTTTGCCCGGCAACGTCACCCAGCTCGACCCGGTAATCGTGACGGGGCAGCTCGACGTGAGCCGCGAGACCATCGTGCCCAACCTCGGCGCCACGTCGTTTATCATGGACGAACAACAGATCCTCAACCTTCCCCAGGGTGCTGACGCGCCGTTCAACCAGGTGCTCCTGAGCGCCCCGGGCGTCGCGGAGGACTCTGCGGCGAACGGCGACCTGCATGTCCGCGGCGAGCATGCAAATCTGCAGTACCGGATCAACGACGTGCTTCTGCCCGAGGGCATCACGGGCTTCGGCCTAGAGCTGGATCCCCGCTTCGTCAGCAGCATGCAGCTCATCACAGGCTCCCTTCCCGCGCAGTACGGCTTCCGCACGGCGGGCGTTGTGGACATTCAGACGAAAAGCGGTGCGGTCGACCAAGGCGGCGAAGTCTCCCTTTACGGGGGAAGCTACGACACGGTGCGCCCGAGTTTCGAGGTCGGCGGCTCCGACGGTAGCCTGACCTACTTTGCCGACGGGAGCTACGACCACAACTCGATCGGAATCGAGAACCCGACCCCCAGCACCACGCCGGTCCACGACGTCTCGGACCAGTACAAGGCCTTCGCCTACCTGTCCTACATCGTGGACAGCTCGAGCCGCGTCAGCTTCATGGGCAGCGCCTCCTACAGCAATTTCGAGGTGCCCGACACCCCGGGACTTCCCGCAGGGACATCGCCCGACGGGGCGCAATGGGTCCCGGGCTACTTCAATTCGGCGGGCCTCAACGAGAACCAGAATGAGCAGAACTATTACGCCGTCGTCAATTACCAGCGGGCGGCCGGTGAGCTGAACTACCAGATCTCCGTGTTCGGCCGGGACAGCGGCGTGCATTTCACTCCGGATCCCGTCGGCGACCTCTACTTCAACGGCGTGGCGAGCAACGTCGACCGGACGCTCCATTCCGTCGGGGCGCAGGGCGACGGAAGCTACAGCCTCACCGAAGCGCACACCCTGCGCGGGGGCTTCACGTTCCTCGACGAGGCCGTGTCCGCGGACTCGACCACCACCGTTTTCCCCGTGGACGCGGACGGAGACCCGACGGGGCCCGCATTCCCGATTGTCGATAACGCGTCACTCCACGGCCTCTTCGCGGGCGCCTATCTGCAGGACGAGTGGAAGCTGGCCAGGGGCCTCACGGTCAATTTCGGGTCTCGCTACGACGTGTTCCGCTCTTCCTTTGACGACGAGGACCAGCTCAGCCCTCGCATCAACTTCATTTACAAGGCGAGCACCTCGACGACGTTGCACGCGGGCTACGCACGCTATTTCACGCCGCCCCCGGTCGAGAATGTTCCTCCCGGTACGGTGACCCAGTTCAGCGGCACCTCCAACCAGTCCCCGGTGACGCTCGACGACCCGGTCAAGGCCGAGCGATCGAACTATTTTGATGCCGGGATCAGCCAGAAGCTCGCTCCCGGTCTCCAGGTCGGGCTCGACGGATACTACAAGAGCGCCAAAAACCAGCTCGATGACGGTCTCTTCGGGCAGACGCTCATCCTGTCGGCGTTCAACTACGCCAAGGGGGAGGTCTACGGCCTGGAGTTCACGGGATCCTACTCCGCGGGGAACTTCACGACGTACCTGAACCTCGCGCACTCGGTCGCCAAGGGCCTAGATTGGAGCTCGGCAGAGTTTCTGTTCGACGCGGCAGACTTGGACTATGTGAAGGACCACTGGATCTTCCTGGACCACGACCAGGCCCTGACCGGCTCGTTTGGCTCGTCGTACCACTGGAACGAGGCCCGAGGCGTGACCCGGGTCTACCTGGACGCGCTCTATGGGACGGGACTGCGGCAGGACAGCACGGCGCCCGACGGCACGAACATCCCCAATGGAGGCACCGTGCCCGCCTACTACACCCTCAGCGTCGGGGCCGAGCAGACCTTCAAGCTCGGTGGCGTCCGTTCGTGGAAGGTCCGCCTGGATGTCCTCAACGTCACGGATAACTCCTACGAGCTGCGCAGCGGAACGGGCGTGGGCGTCAATGCGGCCCAATACGGGATGCGCCGCGGATTCTTCGGCAGCGCCGCCTACTCCTTCTAGGGCGGGCTCCCCGCCAGGCGGTTCGCAGAAACCTTGTAAGGGAGCGCCCCCATCGGCGACTAATGAGGGTGTATGAGAGCGCCCTCTGATCTTGAACCCCGGTTCAAGGCGATGATGGAGGAGCATCGGGGCCTCCTCGGGCGGGTCACCCGGACATTCGCCCATACCCAGGCCGAGGCCGCCGACCTGCAGCAGGAGATGCTGCTCCAGGTGTGGCTCTCCCTTCCGTCGTTCGAGGGGCAGTCAAAACCGTCGACCTGGATGTACAGGATATGCCTCAACACCGCGCTCACCTGGCGAAGGGGGGACAGCCGCCGGCGGCGCCGGCTCGAGCCCCGGGCGGACCTCAATAATTTCGCGGCGGCGGCGGACTCGCCCGCCGAGAGCGCGGGCCACCGGGAGATCCTGGAGCAGCTCTATACGGCGATCCATGCCATGCCGGAGTTCGACCGGGCTCTCGTCCTGCTTTCTCTCGACGGCGTCTCCTACCGGGAGATCGCCGAGGTCACCGGGCTTACGGAAAACCATGTCGGCGTGGCGTTGACGCGGGCGCGCGGACGCCTCGCCGAGCTCATGAAAGGAGTGAAGAATGAACTGGAATGAATGGGAAGCAGTGTGGAGGCGGCAGGCGCCGCCGGTGGGAGCGTCCGCGGACATCGCCGACCTGAGGCAGTCCTTTGAGCCCAAGCGCCGCAAGCTCGCCTGCGCCCTCGTCGCGAGGGATCTGAGCGAGGCGGCGGCCGGCGTCCTCTGCTCGGCCGTGTTCGCCTACACGTGGTGGAAGCTCGGGAGGGAGGCCTGGCCGCTCGGCCTCGCCATCGCCCTCATCCTCGGGGTGTCGGCGTTTTTCTGCAGCGAGCGCGTGCGCGCCCACCGCAACCGGGTCGGCCCCGACGCACCGATGATGGAGAAGCTCGAGGCCGAGATCTCGGAGTTGCGCCACCAGGGCCGCCTGCTCTCCAACATCTCCACGTGGTACCTTGCCCCCATCTTCGCCTCGTGGGCCATCGCCGTCCTCACCCTGATGCGCCACGCGGCGCGGCATTCGCCGCCCGGAATGCTCATGGAGCTGATGAGGAACCCCGTCACGGCTGCCTACATTGTCGGCTATTTCGCGGTGTTCGTGCCGCTTACCTTCTGGGGCGTGTGGTGGCTGAACCGCCGGGCGGTCAGCCGGAGGATAGGCCCGCGAATTGAGGAGCTCGAGAAGCTGCGCCGCGGGCTCGCGCCCCCCTAGTCTCCCCGCCCCGTTGCGACTGGCTCCCCTTCCCGCCGGCACCCACGCTCCTTAGATCGTTGGAACCGAGAAACCCCATGAAGACGGCCCTGTTCATCGCCCTCGCCTCAACAACCGCGGCCCTCGGCTCCGCGAAGCCGCCCGCCGACCTCCAGAAGAGGCTGGACGAT
>CAYNLL010000062.1:0-11125 GCA_964398015.1 uncultured Opitutaceae bacterium
CGTGCCGAAAAGCAGCTGCAGATCGGGCTGGAGGGACCGGTAGAGCGCCACGAAGTCGGCGCTCCGGTGTCCGATCATCGGCTGGGCCATCGCCCGGAGCGTTTTCTCCGAGACGGCGACGGGACCGGGAATGAAGAGTTTGTAGGCCATGTTTGAACTGCCTGAACGGTTGAAAACAGTTTACGCCGCCCGCGGCGTCAACCTTCATTCCCGTGGAGGCTTCTCCCCCCGGCCCCATGCCGATTCCCTGGATCAAACGCAAATTTCAGACCTTTGAGCTTTACACGGTCGACGTGGTGCTCGGCCGGCGCGCCGACACGGGAGCGGCCATCTACGGGGTGCTTCTGCAGGTGCTGTCCTGGCTCTTCAGCAGCGTCGTCCAGCTGCGCCTCTGGCTCTATCGCAAGCGGATCTTCCGCGACCATCCCCTCGGGTGCCTCGTGGTGGTCGTCGGCAACCTGACCGTCGGGGGGACGGGCAAGACGCCGGTGGTGGAGAAGTTCGCCCGGGCCCTGCGGGACCGCGGACGCAAGGTGGCGATCCTCAGCCGGGGCTACAAGAGCAAGGCCCCGCCGTTCTGGAAGAAGGCCTGGTACGGCATCACCCATACCGACGAACCCCCTCCCCGGGTCGTGAGCGACGGGCAGAACGTCTTCCTCGACAGCGAGCAGGCGGGCGACGAGCCGTACATGCTGGCCCGCAACCTGCCCGGCGTGGTCGTCCTGGTGGACAAGAACCGCGTCAAGGCGGGCGCCTACGCGATCAAGCGCTTCGGCTGCGATACCCTGGTTCTGGACGACGGCTTCCAGTACCTTCCCCTGAAAGGCCGCCTCAACCTGCTCCTGATCGACAAGTCGAACCCGTTCGGCAACGGGCACTTGCTCCCGCGGGGCATCCTGCGCGAGCCCGTGAAGCACCTGAAACGCGCAAATTACATTTTTCTTACCAAGTCGAACGGCCGGCGCGACGCCGAATTGGAGGCGGTGATCGCCCGCCACAAGCCCGATGCCGACGTGATCGAGTGCGCGCACCGGCCCCAGTACCTGCAACGGATGGACGTGAAGCCGGGAGCCGCGGCGGGGCGGGAACCGCTGTCGTGGCTGAAGGGACGCCGGACCTACGCCTTCAGCGGGATCGCGACCCCGGAGAGCTTCGAGAAGTTCCTGCGCGACCTCGGCGCCCTGCTTGTCGGCCGCGAACGGTTTCTCGACCACTACCGGTATGCGCCGGAGGACCTGGAGGAGCTCTATGACGCCGCCGAGCGCGAGCGGGCCGAGTGCCTCGTGACGACGGAGAAGGACGCGGTGCGGATCTCGGGCGCCGCCGGCAGCCCGCTGCCGGTCTATTACCTGCGCCTGGAGATCGAGATCATCCGGGGAGCGGCGGACTTTGACGAGGCGGTCGGGCGCATCTGCTTCCCGCAAAACGCACTTGCGGGGCGCGCCCCGGCGGGCGTTATTGACCAACCTCAATGATCATCGACCCCCGACTCAACCAGCTCGCGGCGGGCCTCGTCGGCTTCTCGACGGACCTAAAGAAAGGCGAGCGTGTTCTGATTGACGCCTACGACGTTCCCGACGCCATGGTGATCGCGCTCATCCGCGCCGCGCGCGCCCGGGGCGCGTTTCCCTACGTGCAGATCAACCGGGCCCGGATCGCCCGCGAGATGGCCCTCGGCGCCGAGCCGGCCCAGTACGAGTCCCTCTCCGAGATCGAGCTCGCCCGGATGAAGCAGATGAACGCCTACATCGCCCTGCGCGGGTCGGACAACATCTTCGAGGCGGCCGACGTGCCCGGCTCGCGGGTGAAGCTGGTCAGCCGGATCATGAAGCCGGTGATCGACCACCGCGTCAACCGGACGAAATGGGTCGTGCTCCGGTGGCCGACCCCCGCGATGGCCCAGCAGGCCTCGATGAGCACGGAGGCCTTCGAGGATTTCTACTTCCGGGTCTGCACCCTCGACTATGCGCGCATGCGGCCCGGGATGCGGGTGCTGGCCGAGCTCATGAGCCGCACGGACCGCGTCCAGGTGACCGGTCCGGGCACGGACCTGCGGTTCTCCATCAAGGGCATCGGGGCCAAGGAGTGCGGCGGAAAATACAACATTCCCGACGGCGAAGTCTTCTCCTGTCCGGTCAGGGAGTCCGTCGAGGGCGTGGTCCAGTACAACGCCTCGTCCGTCTACCTTGGCTCGTCGTTCGAGAACATCCGCCTCGTGTTCAAGCAGGGAAAGATCGTCGAGGCATCGTGCAACAACACCCGCCGGCTCAACGAGATCCTCGACAGCGACGAGGGAGCCCGGTACATCGGGGAGTTCGCGATCGGTTTCAACCCCCATATCCTCGAGCCGATGCGCGACATCCTCTTCGACGAGAAGATCGCCGGCTCGTTCCATTTCACGCCGGGCCAGGCCTACGAGGGCTACGGCAACGGGAACAGGTCCCAGGTCCACTGGGACATGGTCTGCATCCAGAGGCCCGAGCACGGCGGGGGAGAGATCCGGTTCGACGGGAAGGTGGTGCGCAAGGACGGGCTCTTCGTTCCGGCTGCGCTAAAGAAGCTCAATCCGGTTTACCTTCTCGCGGGTTGAGCTTGTGCATATCAACGAATTCGCATTCGTTGATGCGTAAATGAAAGACGACCCCGCGTGCACCCTCGAGGCGTTCATCCAGGCGCTTCCCAAGACCGAGACACACCTGCACATCGAGGGGGCCCTGCCGTACCACGAGCTCCTGCGCACGCTGGACCCGGTGGCCTACGGGCCCGACCCGGAGTTCCGCAGGCGGTCCTACAGGTACCCGACCTTCCCGGAGTTCGAGCAGACGCTGCTGCGGCACGCCCTGCCGTGGTACACCTCGCCTGAGCGCTACCACGAGGCGGCGCGCGTCATCTTTGCGGGGCACGTGCGCCAGAATGTGCGGTACGTGGAGACGAGCTTCCACCTCCACGTGACGGAATTCATCCACGTGCCCGGCACGGAGATCATCGACGCGATCCGCACCGCGGCCCCGCCGGGACTCGAGGTGCGCGTCTTCGCGGGCATGCTCCGGAGCGCCTATGACGGGCCGCTGCGCGCCGCGATCGACTCCCTCGAGAACTGGGAGCACCTCGCCGGCGTGGACCTCCACGGGTTTGAGAAGATGCCGACCGAGCCCTGGTCCTACGGCGTCTGGGAGAGGGTGCGCCGGGCGGGCAAGGTCACCAAGTGCCACGCCGGAGAATTCGACGGGCCCGCGCGGGTGCGCGAGGCGATCGGGCCGCTCGGGGTGCGCAGGGTGCAGCACGGCGTGCGCTCGATAGAGGATCCGGAGGTCGTCAGGATGGCGGCCGACGCGGGGGCGACCTTCGACATCTGCCCGATCAGCAACGTCGGCCTGTGCGTCGTCCCCGACATGGCGTCCCACCCGATCCGCAGCCTGATGCGGGCCGGGATCAACTGCACGGTCAGCACGGATGATCCGCTCACCTTCGCGAACACGCTCTGCGACGAGTACGCCGCGCTCGCGGAGGGGGCCGGCTTCACCCGCGCCGAGCTCGCCCAGGTGGCCCGCAACGGCTGGGCCGTGGCCGACGTCTCGCCGGCCGAGCGGAGCGTCCGCCTGGCCGAGATCGACCGACTGGCCGCGTCGTGAGCGCCGTCGTCAGCCATACCGTCCCCGAGGAGGTCCGGCACGCGCGCGCCGACAAGGCCCTGGCGTCGGCCTTCCCGGAGCACAGCCGCGTCGCCTTCCAGCGGGCGTTCGACGCGGGCCTGGTGGTCCTGCGAGGGAAGCCGATCCGGCGCTCCGCGACCGTGCACGCGGGCGACGTCGTCTCGTTCTCCTTTCCCGACGTCGTGGCAGCGGAGCTCAGGGCCGTCGACATCCCGCTCGACGTCCTCTTCGAGGACAAGTCGATGCTCGCGATCAGCAAGCCCGCGGGGATGGTCGTGCATCCCGGCGCGGGGACGCGGGAGGACACCCTGGTCCACGCGCTCCTCGCGCACTGCGCGGGGAGCCTGAGCGGCATCGGCGGGGTCGAGCGCCCCGGCATCGTGCACCGCCTGGACCGCGAGACCTCGGGCGTCATGGTGGTGGCGAAGACGGACGCGGCCCACAGGGACCTCGCGCGGCAGTTCGCCGAGCGCACCGTCGTCAAGGAGTACCTCGCCCTGGTGACGGGCGTCCCGCGGCTGATGAGCGGGACCATCCACAAGCCCATCGGGCGCAACGTGCGCCACCGCCACAAGATGGCCGTGGTGGAGGAGGGGCACGGCGGCCGGGCCTCATGGACGGACTGGGAGCTCGTCGAGCGCTACGGCGACCTGGCCGCTCTCGTCTCCTGCGCGCTCCACACCGGCCGCACCCACCAGATCCGCGTGCACATGGCCTCGCTCGGGCATCCCCTGCTCGGCGACTCCGCCTACGGGTGGAAGGCGAATTCCAGGATGAAGCTCCAGCCGGGGCGCGTGATGCTCCACTCGGCGCGCATCCGCCTCGCCCACCCCAAGACGGGCAAGGCGCTCGAGCTAAAGTCGCCGCTTCCCGCAGACTTCAAGGCCCAGATCAAGGCGCTGAAGCAGGGCTGAGCGGCTGCACGTTCGGCGTGGCGCCGCATTCGCGGTCCCTCTGGCGGCATCGGAAGGCCCGAACCCCTGCGCTATGCCGTTTCCAGCTCGCGGTCGCGGCGCACCACCGGGGGGCATCGCATGGCCTACCGAAGGTCGCTGATGGTCGCTCAATTCACGCGGGACCCGAAGGGGAACGTGGTCGCCCCGGACGGGACGGCTGACGTCCCCAGGAAATATCTGGAGCTCAAGCCCGACGGGACCAATGCGGAGGACGTGAGACAGGAGCTCCAGTACATCCCGTAGCAACGCCTCGCGCGCGTTCGCCGTCAGCCGCTGCTGAGATTCTCTTGGGCTTCCGTTGCTTTGATCACCAAGGGCATGACGCCCAGGGTCAAAAGGGTTTACTTTTTGGATTCAACACGAGCTGAGCACAATTTGTCTTAGACTGCGCACGGGTTGTCGTTCTCGGCTGCCACCGTGAACCCTTTCCAAACTCGGCCGATGATGTGGGGGACGAACACACTAATGCTTCATCATCTGAGGCAACTGCTTCGCCACGCTGACCATGAAGCTCCAAAGCAAGATCCTAATCTCCATCATTGCGACGATCGTGGTGATCGTGGCGGCCATGCAGTTCTTCCAGCAAAGAGGAAGCGGCGAGCTTCTTAGGCGTTCGGCATCGGCGAACCTGCTCGATGCCAAAGATAAGCAATGGGAGGTCGCAGGCCGTATTCTGCAAGCCAGTGATACAGCGTTAGTAACGGCTATGAAGGCCGGGGATATGGAGATGGTGGACCAAATCATAGCGTCACAGAAGTCAGTCAAGGGAGTCCTCGAGCTATCGCTGCATGATCGCAATGGGCGCGTCGCGCTCTCATCCGACCCTGCTCGCTTGAAGCAGGATTTGCCCGAAGAACTGAAGCCCACGCTGCTCTCCAGCTCCGATACCCAGAAGCGTCTCACCGCAGACGCGTTTGAAATCTACCAGCCCATTCCCGTTACGCCCGCATGCCTCGAGTGCCACGCCAACTACAAGACGACAAAGATCGGGGGCGTAATCACTTATCGCTACAGCACGGCAGGCCTTGCCGAAACACGCCGTCAATGGGACGGGATCATTGGCGAAGTCGGCAGGTCCCTTCTAACGCAGGCGGTAGTGGAATCGATCCTCCTGCTGGGATCGGTTGGAATCGTGGTCGCCCTTGTGATCCGCAATATGGTGGCCTTGCCGATAAACCGGATCACGGCCGCGATAGGCGCAGAGGCGAGCGACCTTGAATACGCCGCAGGTCAAGTCGCTGAATCCAGCAAGATCCTCGCGGATGGCGCGAGCAACCAGGCGGCTTCACTCGAGGAGTCGAGCGCCTCACTCGAGGAGGTGTCTTCGATGACAAAGCGAAACGCCGAGAATGCAAAGACCGCTAGCGAGTCCGCGACGTTGGCGTGCCGCTCTGCCGATGAAGGGGCGGAGCATATGGCGGCGCTTCGCGATGCCATGTCTGAAATCAACACGGCGAGTGAGGACATCGCAAAAATTCTCAAAACGATCGACGAAATCGCGTTTCAGACCAACATTCTCGCTCTCAACGCCGCGGTAGAGGCAGCCCGGGCCGGCGAAACAGGCATGGGCTTCGCGGTCGTGGCTGAAGAGGTGCGCAATCTCGCGCAGCGGAGCGCCCAAGCCGCCCGCGACACGGCCAGTAAGATCGACGGCAGTGTCGAGAAAAGCCGCCATGGTGCGGCAATAACCGTTAAGGCCAGCAAGAGCTTCACAGAGATTCAGGATCGCGTTCGGCGACTCGAAGAGCTCATCAGCGAGATTTCCAAAGCATCCGACGAACAGCTGGAAGGGATCACCCAGATCACCACCGCAGTATCGGAGATGGATAAAGTGACCCAGCACAACGCGTCCGCGGCCGAGGAGGGAGCTGCCGCCGCAATGCAACTCAACACCCAATCCGGGGCCTTGAATGAGACCGTCGCAAGGCTCTCCCGGCTCGTTCGAGGCGGCCAGCCGCGATAGTTTTCAAATTCCGGGGGGACTTACGCTAGCATCTGCGAGGCCATTCCCCACCTAAGGTTCCGGAGGGAGTGCCGGAAAGCCCGAATTTCCCCTAGGTCGGCCAGCGCCACCAGCGTCGCGAGAGCCGTGGGAAACACGTCCGCCCGCGCGCCGGACAGGCCCGGGATCGCCTTGCGGCCGGCAAGGTCCAGGGAGCCGACGTCGGCAAGCGCCCGGCGCAGCGCAGCCGCCTCTATGCGGGGATCGACCTGGTCGAGCGGCACTCCCCGGGATGCGGCCTCCATCGCCCGCACGGTGGTCAGGGTGCCGCCGGTGCCGACAACCCCGAAACCCGGCGGAACCGGAAGCGGAAAGCCTGAGGTCAGGAGCGCCCCTCGCACGTGCTCGCTGATCGCCTTCAGCTCCGCATCGCTCAGGGGTTGGGAAGGGTCCGGCACGAACCTCTCGGTAAGTCGCACGCAGCCCAGCGGGAGGCTCACCGCGCGTTCGACCGCACGTCCCCTGAATGAGAGGCACTCGAGGCTTCCACCGCCCAGGTCGAAGTCCTGGAAGTCCTGGAGGCCCCCCAGCTCCGGGTCCGTCGTGAGGCCGCGCCCGATCAGGGCCGCCTCCTCGAGGCCAGAGAGGATGCTCAGTTCGACGCCCGCCGCGCCCTTCACCCGGTCGCAAAATTCCGGACCATTGGAGGCGTCGCGCACGGCGCTCGTCGCCACGGCGGCGATGCGCTCCGCGCCACTCTCCCTCGCCTGGGAGGCGAGTTCGGCGACAGCCTTGGCTCCCCGCTCGATCCCCTCGGAACCGAGGCGCGGCGTGCCAGAGCCGATGCCCCCGCTGATGCGCACCTCGAGCGTCCGCGAAAGGACCTCTCGGATTGCGTCGTTTCCGCCGCCGTCGGCGACCAGGAGCTTGATCGAGTTGCTTCCGATATCGACGACGGCGACGCGCATGGCAGGGGAGGTCTAGAGCTGGTAGCCGGCGGGGGCGATCAGGAGGGTGAACTCCCCCTTGAGGCTCGCCTTGGCGAGCTGGTCGCGGACCTGGCCGGCCGGGCCGACCCAAAAGGTCTCGTGGAGCTTCGTGACCTCCTTGGCGACGCACACCACCCGCTCCGGGCCCAGCGCCGCGACGATGTCGTCGACGGCCTTGTCGATCCGGTGGCAGCTCTCGTAAAGGGCGATCGTGTACGCGAAGTCGCGGTACTTGGCGAGGAAGGCTAGCCTCGCCGACGCCTTCGGGGCGAGGAACCCCGCGAAGAGGAAGCCGTTGGTCGGGAGCCCGCTGGCGCAGAGCGCGGCGGCCAGCGCCACCGCGCCCGGAACCGGGACGACGGGCAGCCCGCGCCGGCGGCACGCCCGCACGACGCGGAAGCCGGGATCGCTCAGGCCGGGCGTCCCCGCGTCCGTCGCCAGGGCCACGGAGCGGCCGGAGGCGATCGCCTCGGCGAGGCGCTCGGCCGCCTCGAGCTCGTTGTGCTCATGGTAGGCGACGAGATCGCGGCTGATCCCGAGCCGTCCCAAGAGCATGCCGGTCGTTCGCGTGTCCTCGCAGGCCACCAGGTCGGCCGAACCGAGGATCGCCCTTGCGCGCTCCGTCAGGTCCGAGAGATTGCCGATCGGGGTGGAGACGACGTAAAGGTGGCCCGGCTGGGCCGTGAGCGACGTGTTCGTCTGCTCGGAACTCAATGCACGGCGCTTCCGCTGCCGCTCATGCCTGGGATCTGTCCCTCCCAGTCCGCCGGGCGGTTCCAGGGAATCGAGGACTCGGTCGGCGAGTCCAGCGTGCATCCCGCCAGGAGGGTGCCGAGCGCGATGAGGATGACCGCGGCGGCGCGTTTCATGGGCGAATTCATTCTGCGCGGAAATTATGCATCCCTTTGCCGGGATGCAAGTCGGCTGTGATCAGGACCTGTAGGTTGATTCGAACCAAGGCTCTCGGGGAGTTTTGCGGGCGAAGCCGTTGGCGCAGAGATGCTCGAGGATCTTGAAGGCGGTCTCGGGGTCTCCGCCGGCCTGCGCGGCGAGCGCCTCCGCGGTCAGCTCCCTGCCCTGGGCGGCCCTGAGCGCGGCGGCGAGGCGCACCTGCAGGGCGATCACCCCGGAGGCCGCCTTCTTGCCGGCCTCGACGCCGGGCTGGTCGTAGGCGTTGATCCCGACAAGCGAGGCATAGAGCCCCACGACGCGCTCGTAGAGCGCGATCAGCATCCCGACGGTCCTCGGGGAAATCTCCGGGAGCGTGAGGGTGATGGAGGCCCGGTCCTTCTCGCTGAGCGCGTCGCGCGTGCCCAGGTAGAAGCCCTGCAGATAGTCGCCCGAGGTGATGCCGGGCTCGACCTCCAGGGGCCTGCCGGCGCGGTCCTTCATGACGTCGATGAAGGTGACGAAGAAGTTCTTCACGCCCTCGCGCAGCTGCTGGACGTACGCGTGCTGGTCCGTCGAGCCCTTGTTGCCGTAGACGGCGATGCCCTGGTTCACGACGCGCCCCTCCAGGTCGAGCTCCTTGCCGAGCGACTCCATCACCAGCTGCTGCAGGTAGCGCGAGAAGAGGAGGAGCCGGTCCTTGTAGGGGAGGACGACCATGTCCTTCGAGCCGCGGCCGTCCGTCGCAAAGAACCACATGAGGGCGAGCAGCGCCGCGGGGTTGCCCCGCGTCGATGTCGTGCGGGTCACGGCGTCCATCGCCGCCGCCCCGGCCAGCAGGGCGTCGATGTCGATGCCCTGCAGCGCCGCCGGCAGCAGGCCCACGGCGCACAGCTCGCTCGTGCGGCCCCCGACCCAGTCCCACATCGGGAACCGGGCGAGCCATCCCTCCTGCTTCGAGAGCTGGTCGAGCTTCGATCCGGCGCCCGTCACGGCGACGAAGTGGCCCGCGTGCGGGAGGCCGGCCGCCCTGAACGCGGCGGCGGCCTCGAGCTGCCCGTTGCGGGTCTCCAGGGTGCCGCCCGACTTCGAGATCACGACCACGAGCGTCCTCGCGAGGTCCCCGCCGATCTGCGCCAGGACGTAGTCCATCCCGTCGGGGTCGGTGTTGTCGAAGAAGTGGACCGCCATCCGGTCCCGTCCCGGCTCCCCGAGCGCGTGGCTCACGAACTGGGGGCCGAGCGCGGAGCCCCCGATACCGATCACCAGCAGGCGGGTGAAGCGGCCCTGCGGGCCGGCGACGGCCCCCGCGTGCACGTCCTCCGCGAAGGCCTTGATCGAGGCGAGGGTCGACACGATCTCGTCGCGGATCTCGTCATCTGGGGCGAGCTGCGGGGCGCGCAGCCAGTAGTGGCCGACCCGGCGCTTCTCGCTCGGGTTCGCGATCGCGCCCTTCTCGAGGGCGTTCATCGCGGCGAAGGCCCCCTGGATCCGGGACTCCATGGAGCCCAGGTAGTCGTCGGGGAAAGGGATGCGGCTGATGTCCAGCGCGAGACCGAGCTCGGCGTTCTCGTAGCGCAGTTGTTTGAAGCGGTTCCAGTTCATTTCTTGAAGAGGTTCTTGTCGGTGACCGCGCCCTCGGACGCGCTGGTGACGAGGCGCGCGTACTTGGCGAGGGCGCCGCGGGTCTCCTTGGGCTTCGCCGGGCGGCGTGCCTTGAGGCGCGCCCTGATCACGCCCTGCGCGAGGCCGAGCGAGATCGTGTTGGCAACGGCGTCGATCGTGATGGGGTCGCCGTTGCGGATGATGCCGATCGGCCCCCCGACGGCGGCCTCTGGCGTGATGTGGCCGACGACGAAGCCGTGGCTCCCGCCCGAGAAGCGCCCGTCGGTGATCAGGCCGATGGAGCTGCCGAGGCCCTTGCCGACGACCGCGCTCGTGGGGGCGAGCATCTCGCGCATCCCGGGGCCGCCCACGGGCCCCTCGTTGCGGATCACGATCACGTGGCCCGCCTTGACCCTGCCGCCGAGGATGGCCGCGAGCGCCGCCTCCTCGGACTCGAAGACGATCGCCCGGCCCGAGAAGGTGAGGCCCTCCTTGCCGGTGATCTTCGCGACGGCCCCGCCCGGCGCCAGGTTGCCGTAGAGGATGCGCAGGTGGCTGTCGGCCTTGATGGGGTTCGAGAACGGCCGGACCACGTCCTGGTCTGCGGGGTAGGGCTCAACGCCCTTCAGGTTCTCGGCGACGGTGCGGCCGGTCACGGTCAGGCAATCGCCGTGGAGGAGGCCCTGATCGAGGAGCATCTTCATGAGCGGGGGAAGGCCCCCGATCCTGACCAAGTGGGCGACGCCGTACTTGCCCGAAGGCTTCAGGTCGGCGAGCACCGGGACGCGCTTGCCGATCCGGGTGAAGTCGTCGAGCGAGAGCTTCACGTCGGCGGCGTGCGCGATCGCGAGGAGGTGGAGGACCGCGTTCGTCGAGCCCCCGAGCGCGATCACCACGGCGATCGCGTTCTCGAACGCCCGGCGCGTGATGATGTCACTCGGGCGGAACCCCGCCTTCAGGAGGGCGAGCGCAGCCTCTCCGGCGCGCCGGCAGTCGGTGCGCTTCTCCTCGCCCACGGCGAGCTGCGTCGAGCTGTTGGGAAGGCTCATTCCGAGCGCTTCGATCGCGGAGGCCATCGTGTTGGCCGTGTAC
>CAYNLL010000063.1:0-11122 GCA_964398015.1 uncultured Opitutaceae bacterium
CGCGCGCGTGCATCCAGTTGATGTTGCCGCGCAGGGTGTTGATCTCCCCGTTGTGCGCGATGTAGCGGTAGGGGTGCGCGCGGTCCCAGCTCGGGAAGGTGTTGGTGCTGAAGCGCGAGTGCACGAGCGCCATCGCCGTCTCCATCGCGGGGCTCTGCAGGTCCGTGAAGTACTTCTCGAGCTGCTCGGTGAGCAGCATGCCCTTGTAGACGATCGTCTTGTGGGAAAGGCTCGGCGCGTACCAGAACTCGGCGCCGTCCATGGTCGACGCGCGGATCACGTTGTAGGCCTGCTTGCGGATGACGTAGAGCTTGCGCTCGAACGCCATCGCATCGGGCGTGCCGGGGCCGCGCCCGATGAAGACCTGGCGGATCTGCGGCTCGCAGGACCTGGCCGTCTCGCCGAGGGAAGAGTTGTCGACGGGCACGGTGCGCCAGCCGAGGAGCGTCTGGCCCTCCGCCTGGATGATCTGCTCGAAGCGCTCCTCAAGGCGGCGGCGCTTGATGCGGTCGCGCGGCAGGAAGACAAGACCGCAGCCGTACTCCCCCGGGCCCGGCAGGGAGATCCGGAGCTTCTTGCAAGCCTCCCGCAGGAACGTGTGCGGCATCTGCATCAGGACGCCGGCGCCGTCGCCGGTGTTCGCCTCCGACCCGGCGGCGCCGCGGTGGTCGAGGTTCTTCAGGATCTGGATCGCCTGCTTAAGGATCTGATTCGACTGGCGGCCCTTCATGTCGACGACAAAGCCCACGCCGCACGAGTCGTGCTCAAACCACGGGTCGTAGAGACCCTGCTTGGGAGGCCTGCCGCGGGTCTTGGACGGGTTTCGGCGGGCGGGTCGGGGGCTAGTGGGCATTTCGGAGAAGCGGAAGATTCAGATTCTGAGCATTCTTTGAGCCAGATTGGGTTTCGGTGGGAATGGGTCGGACGCGAGTGCGCAAAAAAAGGCCGGTTCTTTCTGACGAGAGCCGGCCTTCAGGACTATTGCTTGGTCAAGCCAGGACTCTCATCAAAAGAAGCGGATCGTTTTGGTTGCCATCTTGGCGTGGTCCTCGTCGGAGCAGCCCGCGTTGGTCGGGGCGTTCACGGGGAGATCCGTCGGTTTGACGAGGTCGTTGCTCAGGAGGTAGTTCTCGACTTCCTCACCCGAGACATCGGCGAGCATCACCCCGTCGATCTCGACGCAGGGAGAGAGGGGCTGGCCGGACTTGCGCACCATCTCGGCGTAGCTCATGCGGTCGCCGATGATGTCGATGTCCTGGTAGTCGAGGCTGTACTTGCGGAGGATGGCGCGGACGCCATTGGACCAACCGCAGGACGGCTTGAGATAGGCTTTGATGATCATTCGAAAAGGTATACCGGGACCCAGGCGGCGACAAGGTATAGGCTGCGATTTGCCGCGATCAAGCATCGTCTTTGGTTTTTTCGGCCGGTTCCGGACGGCGGCCCGCGGACCAGGTCGGCCTTGCGAAGACCCCCGGCTGGGCTGAAGTCTGGAGCCATGCCCAAAGTCATCCTTCTCCTCGTCGGCTCCAACCTCTTCATGACGCTCGCCTGGTACGGCCACCTCAAGGTGCGGTGGCTCGAGGGCAAGCCGATCATCGTCGCGATCCTGCTCGCATGGGGCGTGGCGTTCTTCGAGTACTGCCTCCAGGTGCCCGCGAACCGCGCGGGCTACATGTCGGCGCACCTGAGCGGCTACCAGCTCAAGGTGATCCAGGAGGTCATCACGCTCCTGGTCTTCATCGTCTTCGCCTGGATCGTCCTCAAGGAGAGGCTGACGTGGAACTACGCCCTGAGCTTCCTCTTCATGATGCTCGCGGTCTACTTTGCGACGGCGTTCAAGCCTTCGATGTAGGCCCGGCGGTGGCGCCGGACACGGACCGGGGGAGGCGCAGCCCGAACGAATCCTCGACCTCGTGAGGACGCCCGTGTTAGGCATCGGGTGCATGCCCAAGACCGCCCGACCCCAGCATTTTGACGTGCCGCACATCCGCTACGAGGGCCCCGCCTCCGGGAATCCCCTGGCGTTCAGGCACTATGATCCCGAGGAGCTGATCGACGGCGTCACGCTGAAGGCGCGCATGCGCTTCTCGATCGCCTACTGGCACTCGTTCCGCGGCCTGGGGGGCGACCCGTTCGGCCCCGGGACGATCACCCGGCCCTGGGAGACGGGCGGCGACGCGTTGACGGTCGCCAAGCGCCGGATGGACGCGGCCTTCGAGTTCTTCGTCAAGATCGAGGCGCCCTTCTGGTGCTTCCACGACCGCGACATCGCTCCCGAGGGCGCGACCCTGGCGGAGTCCAACCGCAACCTCGACCGGATCGTCGCCCACGCGAAGGCGCTCCAGAAGGCGACCGGGGTGCGGCTGCTCTGGGGCACGGCGAACCTCTTCTCCAACCCCCGCTACATGTGCGGCGCGGCGACCAACCCCGACGCGCACGTGTTCGCCTATGCGGCGGCGCAGGTGAAAAAGGCCCTCGAGGTCACCCATGAGCTGGGCGGGGACGGCTACACCTTCTGGGGCGGGCGCGAGGGCTACGAGACCCTGCTCAACACGGACCTGAAGCGGGAGCAGGAGCACCTTGCGCGGTTCCTGCACATGGCGGTCGATCATGCCAGGAAGATCGGCTTCAAGGGGCAGTTCTACATCGAGCCCAAGCCAAAGGAGCCGACCAAGCACCAGTATGACTTCGACGTCGCCAGCGGCATCGCCTTCCTGCGCACCTTCGGGCTGGAGAAGCACCTGAAGTTCAACATCGAGACGAACCACGCGACGCTGGCGGGCCACACCTTCCAGCACGAGATCGAGGTCGCGGCGGCGCAGGGCCTGCTGGGCTCGGTCGACGCGAACTCCGGCGACCCGCTGCTCGGGTGGGACACGGACCAGTTCAACACCGACGTGAAGGAGATCACCCTGGCCATGGTCTCGATCCTGCGCGCCGGGGGACTCGGGAAGGGCGGGTTCAACTTCGACGCGAAGCTGCGCAGGCCGTCAACCGACCCGGAGGACCTCTTTCACGCCCACATCGGCGGGATGGACGCCTTCGCGCTGGGCTACAAGACGGCGAGGCGGATCATCGCCGACGGGCACTTCGAGCGGTTCGTGTCCGGGCGATACTCGAGTTACGACTCGGGCTACGGCCGCAGGATCGAGCAGGGCAAGGTCGGCTTCGGGGAGCTCGAGAGGCTCGTCCTGTCCAAGCTGGGAGAACCCGAGCGCAGGAGCGGCCGCCAGGAGTACCTCGAGAACCTGCTCAACCGCTACCTGACCGGCGGATGACGCGCGCCCATGAGCCTATTTGTCGGCATCGACAGCGGCACGCAGAGCGTCAAGGCGGTTGCGCTCGACCTTGATTCCGGGCGGGTGGTCGCCGAGGCCCGGGCCCCGCACCGGATGATCGCGGGCCTGCCCGCGGGACACATGGAGCAGCACCCCCAGGAATGGGTGACGGCGATGGACGCGGCCATAGGCGAGGTCGCCTCGGAGATAGATGGCACGCGCGTGCGCGGCGTGGGGGTCTCGGGCCAGCAGCACGGGTTTGTTCCCCTCGACGAGAAGGGTGCGGTCATCCGGCCGGCGAAGCTCTGGTGCGACACGAGCACGGCCCCCGAATGCGCGATCCTGACGCGCCGGCTCGGGGGCGCCGCCGCCGTGATCCGCAGGACCGGCCTCCCCTTCCTGCCGGGCTACACGGCGCCCAAGGTGCTGTGGCTCAAGCGGCATGAGCCCGGGAACTTCAGGAGGCTGCGGCACATCCTTCTGCCGCACGACTACCTCAACTACCACCTCACGGGCAACTACTTCATGGAGCAGGGCGACGCCTCGGGCACCGGGTTCCTGGACGTGAGGCGGCGGCGATGGTCGGAGGCGGCCATGGACGCCGTGGACGGCCGCGTCGCGGGCTGCCTGCCGCCCGTCTCCCCCTCGCACGAGCCCTGCGGCGCGCTCAGGCCGGAGCTCGCGACACGCTACGGCTTCCCCGTCGGGACGCTCGTGAGCGCCGGAGGGGGCGACAACATGATGGGGGCGATCGGCACCGGCAACGTGGCCCCCGGGGCGGTCACGGCGAGCTTCGGCACCAGCGGGACGATCTACGCCCATTCGCGGACGCCCGTCGTCGACCCCGCAGGGGAGATCGCGGCCTTCTGCTCGTCGACCGGGGGCTGGCTGCCGCTGCTGTGCACGATGAACGTCACCGGCGTCACCGAGCAGGTGCGCGAGCTCTTCGGGTGGAGCCTGGCGGAGCTCGAGCAGGCGGCGGCAGGGGCACCGGCCGGGTCCGAGGGCCTGATGCTGCTGCCCTTTCTCGACGGCGAGCGCACGCCGAACCTGCCGAGGGGCACGGGCGTCTACTTCGGGCTCGACCGCACGACGCTTGCGCGTGGCCACATGGCCCGCGCCGCGATCGAGGGCGCGACCTTCGGGATGAACTACGGGCTTCGGCGGCTTCGCGCGCTCGGCATGAGGCCGAGGGAGATCCGCCTGACGGGCGGCGGAGCGCGCTCGCCGCTCTGGCGCCAGGTGGCCGCCGATGTCTTCGGGGTGCCCGTCGTCGCGATGGCGCAGGACGAGAGCGCGGCGCTCGGAGCGGCGCTCCAGGCGGCATGGTGCCACTCGCCGGAGAGGGGCTCGGGCCCCGCGCTCGCGGAGCTCTGCGCGCGGTGCATCTCGCCCGACGAGTCGACGCGGTGCGTCCCCGACAAGGAGCGCCGGGCGCTCTACCGGCGGCGCCAGCTCTTCCACGAGCGCCTCGTCGGCGACCTCCGGGGCGCGTTCGACGCGCGCTGACGCCCAGGGGCCTGCGCGATGTGCGTCCGCTACACGCTCCACAAGACCGACGCCGCGCTCGGGGCGATCTCAAGCGCCCTCGGCGTCCTACTGGCCGCGCCTGAGGGGACGGGGCCCCGCTTCAACGTGGCGCTGACCGCCACGATGCCGGTTGTCGCCCGGGGCGCGGGGGGGGCCGGCGTGCGGCCCATGAGATGGGGCCTCGTGCCCTTCGGCGAGCGGGGGAAGGCGCGCCCGCGCCTCCTGGCGAACGCGAGGTCCGAGACCGTGGCCGCGATGCCCGCCTTCAAGAGGGCGGTGGCCGGCCGGCGCTGCCTCGTCCCCGCGAACGGATTCTACGAATGGAAGGCCAGCGGGGGCGTGAAGCTGCCGCACCTCTTCACGCTCCGCGGCGAGGAGCCCTTTGCGTTCGCGGGGATCTGGGACCCGGCGGATGGCGCGCTGCCCGAGACGTACTGCATCCTGACGACCGAGCCCAACGCGCTTGTCGCCCGGGTCCACGACAGGATGCCCGTGATCCTGACCGCAGCGACGATGCCGCGCTGGCTCGGGGACGCCCCGCTGGCGGCCGACGAGTTGAAGGAGCTGGTCCGCCCGGTCGCCGCGGAGTCAATGGAGTCGCGTCCCGTGAGCCGGTTCGTCAGCAACAGCCGCAACGAGGGGCCGCGGTGCCTGGCGCCGCCGGACGAGGCTCCGCCCGAGCCCGAGCTCGATTTCGGGTAGATCCGCGGATTCCCAGAAGGGGCCGTTTGCGCCATATTTAATTGCCTTGCGCAGGGATACGCATTCTAGAATGCCTGCAATCTTAACCATGCAATGGTACTATGCGATGGGTGGAGAGCGCAAAGGGCCTGTCTCCCAGGCCGATTTCGAGAAGCTCGCGCGCGACGGGGTGATCCAAGGGGGTACCCTCGTCTGGACGGAAGGTATGGCGGATTGGCGCCCGTATTCGAGCGTCGCTCCCGCACCCGCCGCCCCGGGCGAGCCCCCGGTGATCGGTGACGACACGGCGGTCTGCGCGGTCAGCGGGAAACGCTACCCGAAGCGAGAGATGGTGCAGTACGAGGGGAAATGGATCAGCGCGGAGCACCGCGATGAGTTTTTCCAGCGCCTTCGCGAGGGCGTCGTCCAGCCGGGGAATTTCACCTACGGCAACTTCTGGCCGCGCTTCTGCGCCAAGTTCCTCGACGGGCTGATCCTGGGGGTGGTCGGCATCGCCATCAACATGTGCGTGGCGCTCTTCCTCCTGGGCTCCGCGAATTACTTCGCCAATTCGAGGGGCCATTTCCCGGTGCAGCGCCTGCTGCTCTTCCAGGCGATCAACTTTTCGGTCAGCATCGCGCTCGCGATCACGTACGCCGTCTTCTTCATCTCGCGCTGGGACGCCACGCCGGGGAAAATGGCGCTGGGGCTGAAGATCGTGCGCCCCGACGGATCTAAGCTCTCCAAGGGCCGCATTGTGGGTCGCTACTTTGGGGAGTGGGTGAGCGGCGCCATTCTTCTCATTGGCTACCTCATGGTGCCGTTTGACGACCAGCGCCGCGCGCTGCACGACAGGATCTGCGACACCCGCGTGATAAAGAGTCAATGACCACGGGCGCCGAGCTGCCCTGTCCGAAGTGCGGGCGCGAGCTGGAGGCGCTTTCCTGGCACGACGAGAGGGGCGGCCGGTGCTGGTCCTGCAGGACGCCGTTTGAGTTCATCGGCTTTCCGGCGCTGCGCGCGCGCAGGCCTGGGGCGGTGCCGAAGGCCGTGCTGGTCGCCGAGCACGCCACCTGCTTCCACCACCCCGAGAACCAGGCGGAGGTGGTCTGCGAGGGGTGCGGCAGGTTCCTTTGCTCGGTCTGCGCGATCCACTTCGGGCGGCGCCTGGTCTGCCCGGCCTGCATCAAGGCGGCGACGACCACCGACGCGGACGCCGTGGGCTCGCGCCTCCTGTTCGACGGCATTGCGCTGGCCCTCGCGGTCCTGCCGCTGCTCATGTGGCCGACCACGGTCGTCACGGCCCCGGTCGCCCTGGGCGCCGCGGTGGTCGGCTGGAGAAAGCCCCGCAGCCTGGTGGAGCCGGGGAGGTCGAGGCTCGTGGTTGCCGGCCTGATCGCGCTGGCCGAGATCGCGGGCTGGGTCACTCTCCTTGTCGTGATATGGCTCAAGAAGAAGAGATAGCCGTGCCCAAGCCGCCCCGCACCTACACCCGCCTGACCCGCCCGACGACCTCGGTCGGCACGTACAAGAGCCTGTGGCTGGCCTCCGACCACCTCATGATCGTCACCTCGAGCGGATTCAACGAGGAGTACCAGCGCCTTGAGTTCAGGAACCTGAAGGGATTCTTCATCGTGGGCTCCGACCGGCGGATGCTGTGGTCGCTGCCCTGGATCATCGTCGCCCTGTTCAGCGCGGTTCCCATGGTCGACACGCTCTATTACGGCCGTCGGCCGTACGTCTCCGGGACGTTTCTCGCCCTCTCGGCGATATTCCTCCTTTGGAACCACCTGCTCGGGCCGGGATGCGTCGTCAAGGTGATCACGGGCGTCCAGACGACCGCGCTCCCCTCTCTTGTCCGCCTGCGCAAGGCGCGGCGCATCCTGCGGCGGCTGGAACCCGTTGTCGCGGCGACGCAGGCCGACCTCGTCGTCGAGGCGCCGGCAGTGCCCCCGGTACCGGCACACGTCCAGGAGCCCGGCCCGCCGCCGCCCCCGTGAACGCGCACCCGCCGCTCTCCGCCCCGCCCGGGCCCGCCGGCGAGCGGCTCCATACGAGGCGGTGCTCCCGCCACCCGGAGCGGGAGGCGGCCGCGCGCTGCCCCGCCTGCGGCGGCTTCTTCTGCCGCGAATGCGTCGTGGAGCACGAGGGCCGGCTCCTCTGCTCGGCGTGCCTCGCAAGGGAGGCCGGGGAGGGCCTGCCCGGAAAGGGACGCTGGCCCGCGTTCCGGGGCGCGCTCGAGCTCGCGGCGGCCGCGGGCGCCGCGTGGCTCGTGTTCTACGCCCTGGGGTCGCTGCTGCTGAGCATCCCGCCGGCATTCCACGAGGGCACGATCTGGGGCGCAAAGGCGGGCGACGGGCCATGAGCGCGGGCCGCCCGAGCGCCGGCGCCTCCCCCGGGGCCATCGATCTCATCGAGGAGAGCGTGCACCTTCTGCGCGGGGCGCCGGCCGGGGTGCTGGCACTCTACTACGTCGGAAGCGCTCCGTTCGTGCTCGGGGTCCTGTTCTTCTGGGCGTACACGACCTGGTTCACGCCGCCGGCCGCCGTGATCGCCTGGGCGGCGTGCGGCCTCGTCCTCCTCTTTGCGGCGATGAAGGCCGCCCACGCCGAATTCTGCTCGCGCCTGATGGACCTGCGCATGGGCGCGGACGCGCCGCCGTGGACGCTTGGGGCGATGTGGCGCCTGGCCTCGGGGCAGATGCGGCTCCAGGCCTGGGGGCTCCTCCTGCTGCCGCTGGCCATGGCCGCAACGGTCCCCTTCGGGTGGACGTACGCCTATTTCCAGAGCCTGAGCGTGCTGGGACGGCACGGCGACGCGCATGCCCTGGCGCTTGGGCAGGCAAGGCTCTGGCCCGGCCAGAACCACCTCGCGCTCCTGTTCATCTCCGTGCTTGGGCTGACGGCGTGGGCGAACCTGGCCGCCGTATTCTGGCTGGTCCCGATCGCCGCCAGCCACTTCCTCGGGATCGAGAACATCTTCGGATTCTCGGGTTGGTGGCAGTTCAACACGACGTTCCTGGCGTCCGTCACGGGACTGGCCTGGCTCGTGGCAGATCCGCTGGTGAAGGCGTTCTACACGCTGCGCGTCTTCTACGGCCGGGCGCGGAGCACGGGGGAGGACCTGCTTGTCGAGCTGGGAGGCATGGGGGCCAGGGGCCGCACCCTCGCGCTCCTGGTCCTTGTGGCGGCGCTGCCCGCAGCCGCGCCGCGGGTCCGCGCCGCGGAGGCGCCGCTCGCCGCTGAGGCCGTCGGCCCGCGGCAGCTCGACGCCTCGATCGACGGGGTGCTTGCGGGAAGCAATTTCCAGTGGCGCCTGCGCCAGCCGGCGGGGCCGAAGGCCGAGGAGAGCGACGGGCCGCTCAAGCGCTTTGTGCGCCAGGGCGTCGAGATGCTGGCGTCGACGCTGCGCGCCGTCGGAAGGCTCATCAACGAGGTCATCGACTGGCTGAGGAGGCTCTTTCCGCGCGGCGGCCCGGAGGCCGAGGAGGCCGGCCAGCCCAGGGGAGGGGAGGCGCTCAGGATCGCGCTCTACGCCTTTGCCGCGGGGGCGATCCTCCTGATTGCGGTCGTCGCCTATCTGGCCTGGAAGCGCGGCGGTGAGCGCGCGGCGGCCTCGGTGGCGGCCGCGCCCGCCGCGCCTGCGGCGCCCCGCGTCGCCGACGAGGGCAGCCACGCGGGCCAGCTGCCGGCCGACGGCTGGCTGGCGCTCGCCCGCGGGCACATGGAGCGAGGCGAGTGGCGGCTGGTGCTGAGGGCCCTCTACCTTGCGACGCTCGCCCGCCTTGCCGCCGAGGGCCTCGTGACGCTCGCGAAGTTCAAGACGAACCTCGACTACGAGCGCGAGGTCGGCCGCCGCGCACTGGGGCGCAAGGAGGTCGTCGAGCGTTTTTCGGCGCGCCGCGGCAAGTTCGAGTCGACCTGGTACGGACAGGCGGCGCCGGACGAGGCGGAGGTCCGCGGCTGGCTTGCCGAGCTCGAGCGGCCCGGCTCCCCATGAGGCCCGCCGCGCAAAGGCTCCTTCTCGCCGCGGTCGCGGGCCTCACCGTCGTCGGGTTCGCGACGCTCTACCGGTTGCGTCTCACCCAGGGGGACGTCTTCCCCGCCTACTCCTCGCTGCGGGCGGACCCGCTGGGCACGCGCGCCCTCTACGAGGGCCTGGACGCCCTGCCGGGCCTGCGCGTCAGCCGGCGGTTCCAGCCGCTCGACCAGCTCGACGCCGCGACCCCGCGCACGATCGTTGTCGCCGGGCTCACGTCGGGCCAGTGGGGCACGCTCAACACCAGGGAGTTCGGCGCGCTGGACACGGCGGTCCGAAACGGCAGCCGCCTTGTGGTCGCGCTGCGGGCCGACTTCGCCGCGCAGGGGGAGGGGAAAGGGGAGCCGCGGCCGGAGGCCAAGGCCGAGCCCGCGAAGCCGGCCCCGCGGCCGCTCCGGAGCCTCGACGCCAAGGCGGGCCCCGCGGGGCCCCAGGTCGCCGACCTGAGGAGGCTATGGGGCGTGGGGTTGTCAAAACGCATCCTCTTTGGCAACGAGAAGGGCGCGACCCTGGCGCCCGGCGCCCCCGCGGCGCTGCCCCGAAAGCTGCGCTGGAACAGCGGGCTCTCGTTCGCGATAGAGAAGGGCGCGGACTGGCGCGTCGTCTACAGCGACCTCAACCAGCCCGTCCTCCTGGAGAGGAGCCTGGGGCGCGGCTCCATCGTGCTGGCGGGCGACGCCTACTTCCTGAGCAACGAGGCCCTCCTGAACGACCGGGCGACGCGGCTGCTCACGTGGATGATCGGCCCGAACGTGCGGGTCGTCTTCGACGAGGGCCACCTCGGGGTCGTCGAGGACGTCGGCATGGCGGCGCTGGCGCGCCGCTACGGTCTGGCAGGCGCACTGGGGACGCTCGGCCTGGTCGCGCTCCTCTTCGTATGGAAGCGCATGGCCCTCTTCGTCCCGCCGCAGGAGGAGGCCCCCGACATCCTCCTCGACTGCAGCCACACGGCCGCCCTCGAGGAACTCCTCCGGCGCTCGGTGCGCCCCGGCGAGCTGATCGCGGCCTGCGCCGCCGAATGGGGCCGCGGCGCGCCGCCCCTGGCCGCGGAGCGGATGCGCGCCGCCCTGGCTGCGCATGCCTCCGAGCCCGCCTGCGACGCCTACAACGCCGCGCTCAGGGCGCTGCGGCGAAAATAGATCTCCACCACCTATGAACTCCAACCAAGAATCCCTGGTCGCAACTCTTGCCTCGGCCCGCGCGGAGGTCGCAAAGGTCGTCATCGGCCAGGAGGAGGCCGTCGACCTCGCGCTCATCACGCTCCTCACCCGCCAGCACGCGCTCGTGGAGGGCGTGCCCGGCGTCGCCAAGACGCTGCTCGTGCGCACGCTCAGCCAGGTGCTCGGCGTGGAGACGGGCCGTGTGCAGTTCACCCCCGACCTGATGCCGGCCGACATCACCGGGACCAACATCTTCAACCTCCAGACCAACCAGTTCACGCTGATCAAGGGGCCGGTGTTCACGGCCTTCCTCCTCGCCGATGAGATCAACCGGGCGCCGGCGAAGACCCAGTCGGCGCTCCTTCAGGCGATGCAGGAGCGCGCGGTCACGATCGACCGGGGAACCTATGCGCTGGACGAGAACTTCACGGT
>CAYNLL010000064.1:0-11106 GCA_964398015.1 uncultured Opitutaceae bacterium
ACGCCTGGTCGGCTCGCCTGCTCGCAGGCGGTGCCGCGGACTGCCTGCTCGTGGGGGACAGCGCGATGATGGTCGTCCACGGCGAGAAGGACACCCTCGGCGCCACGCCCGAGCTCATGGCGACGCACACGCGCGCCGTGGCTCGGGGAGCTCCCGGGACCTTCATCGTCGCGGACATGCCGTTCCTCGCGGCCCGCCGGGGCGAGGCCCACGCGCTCGACTGCGCGGCGATGCTTGTTCGGGCGGGCGCCCACGCGGTCAAGATCGAGGGTGCGCGGGGCCATGTCCACGTGGTCCGACACCTCGTGGAGTCCGGGATCCCGGTCATGGGCCATCTCGGGCTGACCCCGCAGTGGGTGCGCGGCATGGGCGGCTTCAAAGTGCAGGCGCGCGGCGCGGAGGCCGCCGGGCGCCTCCTGAGGGACGCCGCCGCGCTCGAGGAGGCGGGGATCTTCGCGCTCGTCCTCGAGTGCATCCCCCAGGCGCTCGCCAGGGAGGCGACCCGCTCGCTGCGCATCCCCACGATCGGGATCGGGGCGGGGGCCGGCTGCGACGGGCAGGTCCTCGTCCTTCACGACATGCTCGGCCTCAACCCGGACTTCAGGCCCCGGTTCGCCCGGCGCTTCGCCGACGGAGCCGAGCTCTTCCGCACCGGCACCGCCCGCTTCGCCGAGGCCGTCAGGAGCGGCGACTTCCCCGCCCCGGAGGAGGGTTTCTAGCCATGGGACCCGTCTTCACACGCCTGGAGGCTTGGCGGTCGGAGCGCGAAGCGATGGAGGCCGCGCGGCTGCGCATCGGCTTCGTCCCGACCATGGGCGCCCTCCACGCGGGTCACCTCTCGCTCCTCGAGCGAGCGCGGGCAGAGACCGACCGCGTCGTGTTGAGCGTGTTCGTCAACCCGACCCAGTTCGACGACCCCGAGGATCTCGGGCGCTACCCGCGGACCCTGGACGCCGACCTTCAGCTAGCGGACGGCCTCGCCGACTTCGTCCTCGCCCCTGCGGCGGCGGACATGTACCCGGAGGGCTACCACTACAGGGTGACCGAGCGCACGTTCAGCACCCTCCTCGAGGGCGAGCAGCGGCCGGGGCACTTCGACGGCGTCCTCACGGTCGTCCTGAAGCTCCTCAACCTCGTCCGCCCGCACCGGGCGTATTTCGGCGAGAAGGACTGGCAGCAGCTCCAGCTGGTCCGGGGGATGGCGACGAACTTCTTCCTTCCCGTTGAGATCGTCCCCTGCCCCACGGTGCGCGAGCCCGACGGCCTCGCGCTGAGCTCCCGCAACCGCAGGCTCTCGGCGCCCGGACGCGAGCGGGCCGCGACCTTCCCGAGGATCCTGCGCGAGGCGCCCGGCCCCGCAGAGGCCGTCGCGGCGCTGCGCGAGGCGGGATTCGGGGTGGACTACGTGGAGGAACTGAGCGGGGTCCGCCTGGGCGCGGTCCGCATCGAGGGCGTGAGGCTCATCGACAATGTCCGGCTCTAACATCGCCTTCGTCCTCACCGGCTCCATCGCGGCCTACAAGGCCTGCGACGCGATCTCCAGCCTCGTCCAGAGGGGCCACCGGGTGCGCACCGCGGCCACGGGATCGGCGCTTCGCTTTGTCGGCGCCGCGACACTCGAGGGCCTCACCGGCGAGCGGGTGCTCTCGGACCTCTTCGAGCCCGGTGCGGCGCTTGAGCACATCAACCTGACCCGCTGGGCGGACGCCGTCGTCGTGTGCCCCGCCACGGCCCACACGATCAACAGGTTCGCTCACGGCCTCGCCGACGACCTGGCCGGCGCCCTTTTTCTGGCGCACGACCGGTCCAAGCCGTTTCTCGTCGCCCCGGCGATGAACCCGGCCATGTGGCGGCATCCCGCCACGGCCGACTCCGTCGAGAGGCTGCGCCGGTGGGGCGTCCGCTTCCTTCCCGTGGCCGAGGGCCGCACGGCGTGCGGCGAGGTGGGCGAGGGCCGGATGTCGGAGCCCAAGGCGATCGTGGCCGCCGTGGAGGCCGCGCTCGCGGGCCCCGCCAGGCGCCTGCGCGTCCTTGTGACCAGCGGCGGCACGGCCGAGCCCATCGACGGGGTCCGTGTCCTCTCCAACACCAGCACCGGGCGGACCGGCGCGTGCATCGCCGACCTGCTGGCGGCCAGAGGCCATGACGTCCTTCATCTGCGCGCGCGGGGCTCGGCGGCCGCTTCGGCGGCCGGCCGCGAGGAGACGTTCTCCTCGTTCTCGGACCTGGACGGCGCGCTCGAGAGGATCCTGCGCGCCGAGCGCTTCGACGCGGTGATCCACGCCGCGGCCGTGAGCGACTATAGCGTGGAGGCGGTGGAGGTGGATGGCGAGGTGCGCGCCCCCTCCTTCGGAAAGCTGGAGTCGGGCGCGGCTCCCGTCCTGCGCCTGCGCCCGAACCCCAAGCTCGTGGACAGCCTGCGCGCGCGCAGCCTCAGCGGCGACGTTCGCGTCGTCGCGTTCAAGCTGACCCAGGGCGCGGACCGGGAAGGCGTCCGACGGGCGGTGGCGGCCCTGTTCGAGCACTCGGGCGCGGACATCGTGGTCCACAACGATCTTGCCGAGCGCGCAGGCCCCGAAGCCTTCCCCTCGGAGATTTTCCGCTCCGGCGGCGGTGCTCCGGAGCGGTGCGCCACGCGGTCGGACCTCGCCCTGGCCCTCGAGCGGATCCTCGCAGAGGCCCAGCCGGAGATTCCGGCGACAGCACCTGATTAACATGCTTCTCTGCATTGACATAGGCAATACCCAGATCCACGGCGGGCTCTTCGACGGCGACGCGCTCCGGTGCCAGTTCCGCAAGTCCACCCAGCCCCTGGGCTCCACCGACGAGGTGGGGATCTTTTTCCTTTCGGCCCTTCGCGAGAACGGCGTCGACCCGCGCTCCGTGGACCGCGTGGCCCTGTGCTCGGTCGTGCCGGCGGCAATCCACCCCGTGCGTGGCGCCAGCCTGCAGTATTTCCGGTGCGAGCCCTTCGTGCTGCAGGCGGGCGTGAAGACCGGGCTCAAGGTCCGCTACCGCAACCCGCTCGAGGTCGGCGCCGACAGGATCGCGGGGGCGATCGCGGCGACCCAGCTCCACCCCTCGCGAAACCTGATCGTCGTGGACTGCGGCACGGCGACCACGTTCGACGTCGTGACCGACGGCGCGGACTACCTCGGCGGCGTCATCCTGCCCGGCGTCGGCGTGTCGGCCGAGACGCTCGCGAGCCGCACGGCCAAGCTCCCCCGCGTCGAGATCGCCCGGCCCGAGGCGGTGCTCGGCCGCTCCACCGTCGAGAGCATCCAGTCCGGGCTGTACCACGGGCACGTGGGGTCGATCCGCCACATCATCGCGGAGCTCTCCCGCGAGGCCTTTTCCGGCGACAGGCCCCGCGTCGTCGGCACGGGCGGCTTCGCGCGCATGTTCCAGGACGATCGGCTGTTCGACGAGATCGTGCCGGAGCTGGTCCTGCTCGGCTTGAAGCACGCGGAGGCGCTCAACCGCGACGACGCGGCGAGGCCCCACGGCCGCCCGGGGGAGCCGCCCCGAAAGAATTGACGCGCAAATCCCTGCGCCCAACGCTCCGGTGACACTTGAAGGAACCCACGAGAGAGGAGAGGAATCTCAGGTGCTTCCGCAAGCGGAGGTATCGCACCCAGGGCGATGCGCTCGACGCGGCGCTGATTGCGGGCGTCGAGCGCTCGCGCAAGGCCTACGTGTGCCCCTACTGCAGGCTCTGGCACCTGACGACGGTGATTCCCGCCAACGACGGGCTAGACGCGCGCCGGAAACGGGAGTAGGCTGCGCCCGCCCGGGAAGGCCCGCGCCGCACATGGACATCACCCGCAGAGACGCACTCAGGGCCCTTGCCGGCACCGCCGCCGTGGCCGCCCTTCCCCGCTCGAAGGCGGACGCGCCCCAGCCCGCGGGGCCCGCGGCTTCGCCCCCGGGGGGATCCTTCAGCCATTCCGCGTGCCGGTGGTGCTACCAGAAGATCCCGCTGGACGACCTCGCCAGGGAGGCAAAGAGGATCGGGCTTGCCTCGATCGAGCTGCTCGACCCCGCGGAGTGGCCCGTCGTGCAGCGGCACGGGCTCACCTGCGCCATGGCCAACGGCGCCACGCGGATCCCCGAGGGGCTAAACCGCCTCGAGCATCACGCGGCCATGGTGCCCGGGATGATCGAGCGGATCCGCGCCTGCGCTGACGCGGGCCTTCCCAATGTGATCTGCTTCTCCGGCAGCAGGGGCGGGATGGGCGACGAGCAGGGCCTCGAGAACTGCGCGGTGGCGCTCCGCCAGATTGTGGGCGAGGCCGAGCGGCGCCGCGTCACCGTCTGCATGGAGTTGCTCAACAGCAAGGTCGACCACAAGGACTACATGTGCGACCACACGGCGTGGGGGGTGGAGCTCGTGGACCGGGTCGGCTCGGAGCGCTTCAAGCTTCTCTACGACATCTATCACATGCAGATCATGGAGGGCGACGTGATCCGGACGATCAGGGACCGGCACGCCTACATCGCCCACTACCACACGGGAGGGGTTCCCGGCCGCCACGAGATCGACGGGGGGCAGGAGCTCAACTACCCCGCGATCGCTCGCGCGATTCGGGACACCGGGCACAGGGGGTATGTCGCCCAGGAGTTTGTTCCCGCGCGCGACCCGATGACCTCCCTCGCCGAGGCCGTGGCGCTGTGCACGGTCTGACGCCTCCGGGTCCCGGGCGGCTTTTCGATCGCACGGCGGGGCGCCCGCGGTAAAAAGGATCCATGCTCCTCGATTTCAAAGCCCTCTCCCCGCGCGACGCCTACGGGTGGATGTCCACGACGATACTCCCCAGGCCGATCGCCTGGGTGTCGACGATCTCGCCCGCGGGAAGGGCAAACCTCGCCCCATTCAGCTTCTTCCAGGGGATCACCGCGAACCCGCCGACGCTCATGTTCGTCCCGGTCAACACGCGCGACGGGGGCAAGAAGGACACCGTGCTCAACATCGAGCTCGTGCCCGAGTTCGTCGTGAACCTGGTGTCGCACGCGCAGACCGAGGCGATGAACGCCACCGCCTCGCTGCTGCCCTACGGCGAGAGCGAATCCGCGGCGTTCGGGATCGAGATGGCCCCCTCGGCCAAGGTGAGGCCCCCGCGCGTCGCCCTCGCCCCCGTCGCGTACGAGTGCACCCTTCACCAGATCGTCCACATTGGCACGGGGCCGCTCGCGGCCAACGTCATCTTCGGCCGGATCATCGCCGCCCATGTCCGCGACGAGGTGATCGGCGCCGACGGGCTTCCCGACGCAGGCAAGCTCGACCTGGTCGGCCGCCTCGGCCGCGAGGACTACACCACCACCCGCGACACCTTCTCCCTGAAGAGGCCCGACAGGCGCTGAAGGCGGGTCAGCGCGCCGCGCCCGCTCCCCTCGCGGCGCGCTCGCGCAGGGCCTCGTAGATCGGCGCGTCGCGCAGCGCCTCGGCCACGCCGTAGGCGGCGAAGCAGCTGACGAGCAGGGGCAGCATGAAGTCGTACTTCCCCGTGAGCTCGATCATGAGCACGATCCCCGTCAGTGGCGCCCGCACGATCGCGGTGAAGAGCGCGCCCATGCTGATGACGGCGAAGGTCTCGGGATACTCGGCCCATCCGGGCATGACGGCGTGGACGGCCACCCCCACCGCGAGCCCGCCGAGCGAGCCGAGCACCAGCAGCGGGGCGAAGATCCCGCCCGAGGCCCCGGAGCCGTAGCTCACCATCGTCAGCGCGAAGCGCGCCGCCAGCAGCACGAGCACCCACCGGATCGCGATCCCGCCGTTTAGGGCGCTCTCCGAGAGCATGGCGCCCGACCCGCTGACGCCCGGGTAGATCCAAGCCGCAAAACCCACCACCACGCCCGTCAAGGCGCCCACCGCGAAAGGGGGGAACCTCCGGAAGCGGTCGTAGAAATCCAGGCTCGCGAGGAGCGTGCGGTTGAAGACGACGCCCCCGAGCCCGGCCACGAGTCCGAGCACGACGGCCAAGGGAAGCGTGTGGAGCGACGGGGCAGGAGCGCTGTGCAGGACGAAGACGGGCGTCTCGCCCGTCACCACCCTGCACACCACGTCTGCGGTCACCGCGGCGAGGAACGAGGCCACAAACACCACCTGCGTGAAGCTGCCGTTGAGCTCCTCGAGCGCGAAGATGAGGCCGGCCAGGGGAGCGTTGAAGGCCGCTGCAAGGCCGGCCGCGGCGCCCGCGCTGATCAGGGCCTTCCTCTCGCCCTCCCCCTGCTTCACCTTGAACCAGCCGGAGACCATGAGCCCCGTGGCCCCGCCCATCTGCACCGTGGGCCCCTCGCGCCCGAGCGTCAGCCCCCCCCCGATGCCGAGCACCCCGGCGAGGAACTTCACCGGCAGGATTCGCCGCCAGCTGAGCTGCTTCTCGCCCATGACGACGGACTTGAGGTCGGGAATCCCGCTTCCGGCGGTCTCGGGCGCGAAGCGGCGCACCAGCCACAGCCCGGTGCCGCTTCCCAGTGCCCCCAGTGTTACCGCGGCGGCGAGGGACTCCCAGCGCGGCAGCCGTTGTATCCAGCCGATCCGGTTCAATTCGCTGTAATGCAGCGCCATCCGGAAAACCGAGGCGATGAGGCCTGCGACGGCCCCGACCACCAGGGCCTTCGGGAGGATGTGGCGCCGCTTCACCTCAACGGACTTGAGGCCGGTGGCCTCGTTCGAAGTCTCGGTCATAGCGGGACAATAAACCAAGACGGAGGGCGCCCGGTCAATCCCTCGCCACGGCGGCCGCAGGCGGATTTCGGCCGTTCTCGCGGCCCGCCCGGGGCCGAAAAACCTTCTCATTGCCGGCTCTGCAACCTACGATTCCCGAGAGCACTTGGCATCGAATTGAACGCCTTCCGCGCCGTGTCCCCACACCCCCATTTCCCCGGGCTCTTCCGCGCGGCCGGCGCCGAACGCTGGGGCACCGCCTTCAGCCGTCCGCGCAGATGAGCCCGCCGTCGGAACCTGAACCGGCGCCCGGGACGCGCCGGCCGGCCTCGTCCCTGCTGCCGCGCCTCCTTCTCCTGTTCGCGGCCCCCGCCGTCTTTCTCGTCGCCCTTGAGGGCGCGCTCCGCCTTTCCGGCTACGGGAGCGCGACGGCGTTCTTCATTCCCGACGAGAGCCCCGGGTTCTACCGCACGAACCCGGCCTTCACCTCCCCGTTCATCCCCGCCTCCTTCGGGATCGCGCCGCTCAATTTCCGGATCCGCAGGCATAAGGAGCCCGGCGCGCTGCGTGTGTTCGTCCTCGGGGAATCGGCCGCGCAGGGCGTTCCCGAGCCCGACTTCGGATTCGCCGCCCAGCTCCGCGCGCAGCTTCGCGCCCGCTTTCCCGGGAGGGCCGTCGAGGTCTTCAACCTGGGCATCACGGCGATCAATTCCCACGTGGTCTACAGGATCGCGCGGCAGGTGGCCGGATTCGAGCCCGACCTGCTGGTCGTCTACATGGGCAACAACGAGGTCGTGGGGCCCTATGGCCCGGGCTGCGCGTACATGTCCTCGACGCCTCCCCTCTGGGTGATCCGCTCCAGCGTCTGGGTCCGCTGCACGCGCACGGGACAGCTTCTTGCGTCGCTGCTGGGCCGGCTGGCGCCCGGAGGGGCGCGGGCGCAGGACTGGAGGGGGATGGAGACCTTCTCGAACGACTCCGTCCGGGGGGATGACCCCCGCCTCGAGGCGGTCTACCGGAACCTCGAGGCGAACCTGCAGGGGATAGTCGACGTGGCCGGCCGCGCCGGAATCCGCATCGTCCTGTCGACCGTCGTCGCGAACCTCAGGGACAGCGCTCCCTTCATCTCGCTGCACAGGGCGGACCTCTCGCCCCAGGAGGAGAAGTCGTGGAAGGCCGCATTTGACGCGGGGAGCGTCGCCCGGGACCTGGGCGACGCGCGGAGTGCGTTCCTGCAGTATGGCGAGGCCCTCCGGCTCGACACCCGTTACGCCGAGACCCACTTCCGTCTGGGCAGGCTCGCCGAGGAGCTCGGCGACGCCGCGCTCGCGCGGAAGCGCTACACCGACGCCCTGCACTGGGACGCGCTGCGTTTCCGCCCGGACCCGCGCATCAACGAGATCATCAGGGACGTCGCCCGCGGGTCCGCGGGCGGGGCGCTGCTCGTCGACGCAGCGCGGGAGCTGGGCTCTGACCCGGGATCCTCCGGGCCGCCGTCCGGGCGCGAGATCCTCTTCGACCACGTCCACTTCAACTGGGAGGGAAACCTCAGGATGGCGCGCCTGCTGGCCGACGGGTGCGCCCGGGAACTCCCGGGAGGCGGCGCGGCGGCCGGCGGCGGCCTCGACGCGGACGCCACGGCTTCGGCGCTCGGCTACACGGCCGAGGCCCGGCTGAAAATGCTGCAGGTGGTGGCGCAGCTGACGCTGCGGCCCCCGTTCACGGGCCAGTCGACGTTCACCGAGGACCAGGCGGCGCTCAAGGGGGAGGTCGAGGGCGCCAGCGCCCAGGTGGCCACTGCGGCCTCGAGGACCGAGGCGCTCGGCGTGGTCGATCGGGCCCTGAAGCGCGATCCGGACAATCCCGCCCTCCTTGTCCGCCTGGCGGGCCTGGAGTCCGATTCAGGCGGCGCCGAGCGCGCGCTCTCCCTCCTCGACCGCGCAGCGGCGCTCCTGCCCAGGACCGCCGAGCTCCCGCGGCGCAAGGCGCAGATCCTCATCCGCCTTCAGAGGTACGACGAGGCCGAGGCGCTCCTGCTCGGCTCCCTCGCTATGGACAGGCAGTACTACAATGCCGCCGGGACGCTGGTCGAGCTCTGGGCGGACGCGCGCCAGTTCGGGAAGGCCGAGGGTTTCTTTGCCCGGGAGCTCGCGCGGGCGCCCTCGAACCCGTACCTGAGGCTCGAGCACGCGGACCTGCTGGCGCGGGCGGGGGACTGGGAAGGCGCCGAGCGCGAGGCGCGCCGGATCTGGGACGGCGACCCGGGCGGCAGGCCGGCGATGGCGGCGCTCGAGCTGCTGGTCCGCCTCCTCGTGCAGCAGCACCGGCAGGGCGCGGCCGACGAGCTTACCCTCGAGGCTCGCTCCTTCCAGGGAGGCGACTACTTCAACAACCAGCGCCTCGTCCAGATCTACACCACAAGAAACGACAGCTCGCGCGTGGCCGAAAGCCTGCAGGCGATGGCGGCCAGCGGGCCGTTCGACGCCTCGCAGCACGTCGACCTGGCGCACAGGTTCGCCGACCTGAACAGGTGGCAGGAGATGCTCGACGAGCTGGCGCACGCCCGGGAGGTCGCGCGGATCGAGGGCAACGCGGCTCGGATCCGGGCCATTGGCGACATCATCGCGGCCTATCGCCAGCGCTTCAGCGCCGGGCAGGCCCGCTGAGACGGCGGCCTTGGGGCCCAAGGGCAGCCCCGATGGACTCCGAAAAGAAAAAGGCGCACACGGCCTTCGCCGTGTGCGCCGTTGGGAGGGCTTGAAGCCCAAATCCGAATCAGAAGGCGACGCCGTAGGTCAGCTTGGCCGTGAGCGGGTTCGTCCAGATGAACCCGTTCAGCTGCTTGTCGTCCAGGACATTGTAGACATTCGCCTGGATGAACTGGGTGTGGCCCCACTTCTTCCATTCATACTTGGCAAACGCGTCCACGTTGAACTGCGACGGCCCGTAGGCGACGATGAGCTGTCCGGCCGCGTTCGTCTCCGTCTGCCCGGATCCGTGGGTGACGCCCGAGAAGTACTCCTCCTGCGAATGCCAGCTTTCGCCGACGCCTACGGTCAGGCCCTTGAGGTCGCCGCCGAACTTGTAATTCTCAAACACGCTGTACGCGTACTTCGGCGTGTCGTCTCCAGGGAACACAGCGACGCTGTGCGTCGAGGTGTCGGACACGTTTGAGTAGACCTGGCTCGGGAGCTCCTCGTTGAGGCCGAAGTTGGCGAAGTACCACGGCGCCCACATGTCCTGGGGATACGGGTATTTCGGCCAGGTCCCGTTGTTGATCCGCTGGACGGTCGCGTTGACGCTGGCGTTGAACACCATCTGGAACCTGTCGTTCGGCGTGAAGAGGATCTGCCCCTCGTAGCCCTTGGACTGGTCCACGACCTGCAGGGCCGCGTTGAGTCCCGTGTTGAGGAAGCCCGCCGCGTCCTGGGTCGCATTGTTGAGGAGCGTGTCATGATGGCTGCCCGGGCCATACGGGGGAATGTCCATGCCGGCGTACATCCACCCGGGCCAGCCGCCCTCGCCGCCCTGGTTGTTGCCCGCGAAGACGGCGTTCAGGTAGGCGGCGCCCGTGGGGGTGCTCGCGTTGATGTAGACCTGCGGCGTGCCGATGCCGGCGCTGGACACGTAGATCGATCCCGCCGAGACCGCCGCATTGAACGCGGTGACGGCCGGGCCGGAATTGTTCGATCCGTTCAGCCCGTTGCCGCCGGCGGCGAGGTTGGCCGCGAGCGCGGCGCCCGAGAGCGGACCGTCCGAGGCGGCCGCCCAGGCCTGGCCGCCGACCACCCCGCCGTCGGGCATCATGCCCTGGCCGGGGTTGTCCTCGTCGCTCAGGTTGTAGACGATCGGGTTGTTCGGGTTGAAGCGCGGGTGGCCCAGAGGGGCGGGCGCGAACCAGGGCTCACCGACCCAGGAGGTCTTCGTGATCGTGTAGCGGCTGATCGTCCCGGTCAGCTTGCCGTGGAACGCGTCGAACTTGATGCCGAACTCGTTGCTCTTTCCCGTGTCGGCGCTCACCGGGGCCCCGGTGGCGGCGTTTCTCAAGCCGCCAAAGTTCGGGTTGACGCCGCCGGCCTTCAAGGCGAACAGCGACAGCCACTTCGTGACCTCGAGCTCAAGGCCGTTCTGGTACGTCTTGTTGGTCAGGCTCGTCGATTCCACGCCACCGGCCGTCGTCGTCAGGTCGTCATCCCAGGAGTTGTTCGTGTCCTTGCGCACGCCCGTCATCACAATCAGGCGGTCGGCGAAGAACTTCGCGTAGTAGCTTAGGTAATACGCGCTGTCCCAGTTCTTGACCTCGGTGTCGACGTTCTGCGTGATCGCGACGTCGGGCGAGCCGTCCCCCTGCACGCCGAACACGATCGGATTCAGGTCATTGGGGCTCTTGTAGTTGGTCCCGTTCGTGCTGCCCGCCGAGTTGTACGACTGCTGGA
>CAYNLL010000065.1:0-6669 GCA_964398015.1 uncultured Opitutaceae bacterium
GGCGACCTGGCGGTGCGCCAGCAGGCCATCGACTCGCTGGTGAAGCCCCTGCGCGACTCGCTTGAGAAAGTGGATGCGAAGATCACGGAGCTCGAGCAGCGCCGGGAGCGCGCCTACGGAGACCTGGGGCGCCAGCTCGAGTCCCTGGCCTCCGTCCAGGTCCGGATGAACGCCGAGACGACCAAGCTGTCCACGGCCCTGGGCTCCACGAGGACGGCCGGCACATGGGGGGAGGTCCAGCTCCGCCGCGTGGTCGAGCTCGCCGGAATGACGGAGCACTGCGACTTCTCGGAGCAGCAAGTCTTCTCCGACGCGGAGGGCACAAGCCGGCCCGACCTGGTGGTGTCGCTCCCAGGCAACATCCGGATCGTCGTCGACGCCAAGGCCCCTACCGACGCCTACCGCGAGGCGTCTGCGGAGTCCGATCCCGAGCGCCGGGCCGCCAAGCTCATGGAGCACGCCGCGAAGGTGCGCGGCCACGTCGAGAAGCTCTCGAGGAAGGACTATTGGGCCAAGCTCCAGGACCTGTCGCCCGAGTTCGTCGTCCTCTTCCTCCCCGGCGACTCGTTCCTCGCGGCGGCGATCGAGTCGGACCCCGCCATCATGGACCGGGCGATCTCGCAAAAGGTGCTGCTCGCCACGCCGATGACGCTGGTCGCGCTCCTGAAGGCGGTCGCCTACGGCTGGAGGCAGGAGGCGGTCTCCAAGAGCGCCGAGGAGGTGAGCAGGCTCGGCCGCGAGCTCCACGACCGTATGGCCACCTTCGCCGACCACCTCGGGGACGCGGCCCGGGGCCTCGTCGGCGCGGTCAGGGGGTTCAATTCGGCCATCGGCTCGTTCGAGCAGACGCTGCTGCCGGGCGCCCGAAGGTTTGCCGAGCTCGGCGCCAAGGGGGCGAAGGAGCTCAAGGGTCCGGAGCGGCTCGACGTCGAGGTGCGCGAGGTCGCAAAGAGGAGCTGACGCGGCGAATGCACCTGGCGGCGCTGAACATCCACCCCGTGAAGTCGCTTCGCGGGCTCGGTGTCCAGTCCGCCCAGGTCGACCTCCTCGGACCGGTGGGCGACAGGCGCTTCCTCGTCGTCGATTCGGCGGGCCTCTTCATGACCCAGCGCACGGTCCCCCGGATGGCCCTCGTCGGGGCCTTCCTTGAGGGGCCGAGCCTGGTGCTGCGCTGCGACGGCCACGGGGAATTCCGCGTGCGGCGCGACCCGGAGGCGGCCCCCGCGCTGGCGGTGGTGCGCGTCTGGAAGAGCGAGGGCCTAAGCGCCGAGGACTGCGGCGACGGGGCGGCGGCCTGGCTCGGCGACGCGCTCGGCGTGTCCTGCAGGCTCGTCCGCGTCGGCCCCGCCTTCCACCGGCCGGTGCTCGGCCCTGCGGGGCAGCCCGGGGACGCGCACGGGTTTGCGGACGGCTATCCCTTCCTTGTTCTCAGCGAGGCCTCGCTCGACGGCCTGAACCGGCGGCTGGCGCACGCGGGTAGTCCGCCGGTCCCGATGGACCGCTTCAGGGCGAACCTCGTCGTCGCCGGGTGCGCCCCCCACGCCGAGGACACGTGGAGGCGGGTCCGGGTCGGCCCGATCATCTTCCGGGCCGCCGGACCGTGCAGCCGCTGCGTCATCACGACGACGGACCAGTCGACAGGCGTCCGGGGCGAGGAACCCCTGCGGACGCTCGCGGGGTACCGCCGCGATCCCGCCAAGACCACGAATGTCAACTTCGGCCAAAACCTCGTGCACGAGGTGAAATCCGGCCTCCTGCGCGTCGGCGACCCCGTCGAGGTGCTCGAATAATAGGAACCATTTTCTCGCCGCAGCGGTCACGTCCCCACAAGCTTTTCCCGTTGTCCCAGCGCCCAGCGCCCAACTTACTGCAAAACATGTCCACAGGTCCCGCCTGGTCCAAGAAACTCCGCGATGAAATCGGCAAGGCCGTCGTCGGCCAGGATGCCGCCGTCGAACGCCTCCTGGTGGCGTTGCTGGCCGGTGGCCACGTGCTTCTCGAGGGAATGCCTGGTCTGGCCAAGACATTGCTTGTCAAATCATTAGGTGCTTCTCTCGGGGTTCAGTTTGAGCGCATCCAGTTCACCCCGGACCTGCTGCCGAGCGACGTCGTGGGCACGATGGTCTTCCAGCCGAAGACCGGGGAATTCAGCCCGCACCGCGGGCCGATCTTCACCAACCTCCTGCTCGCCGACGAGATCAACCGCGCGCCCGCCAAGGTCCAGAGCGCGCTCCTGGAGGCCATGCAGGAGCGCCAGGTCACTATAGGGGGACAGACCCACGTCCTGCCGAGCCCGTTCTTCGTCATGGCGACCCAGAACCCCATCGAGCAGGAGGGCACCTACCCCCTTCCCGAGGCCCAGACCGACCGGTTCCTCTTCAAGCTGCTTGTCGGCTACCCGAGCGCGGCCGAGGAGGCCTCCATGATGCAGCGCTGGGGCCAGGTGACCGTGCAGCCCGTCCTCTCGGCCGTCTCGAGCGGCGACGAGCTCCTGTCGCTTAGGGCCGAGGTCGACCGGATCCACGTCGCCCCGGTCGTGCAGAGCTACATCCTCTCCTTGGTGCGCGCCACGCGCGCGCTGGCAGAGAACCCCGACGCCACGGCCAAGCGCCTGAACTTCGGCGCGTCGCCGCGCGCGTCGCTCGCGCTCTACCAGGCGGGCCGGGCGCTGGCCTGGGTGCGCGGCCTGGACTTCCTCTCTCCCGACCTCGTGCAGGAGATCGCCCCCGACGTGCTGCGGCACCGCGTGGGCCTCACCTACGAGGCCGAGGCGCAGGACATCACGCCGGACGCCGTTGTCACCCAGGTCCTCTCCACGACGCCTGTGCCGCCCGCTTGATGGCCCTCGCAAACAGCAAGCCAGCCAATCCTCTGGCGCTGCTGCGCCAGCTCGAGTGGCGCGTGCGGCACGCCGTCGAGAACATCCTGAGCGGTCAGTACCGCTCGGCGTTCCGCGGTCGCGGAATCGAGTTCGACCAGGTCGTGCGCTACGAGTTCGGCGACGACGTGCGCGACATCGACTGGAACGTCACGGCGCGCCTGGGTGAGCCGTACCGCAAGAAGTTCGTCGAGGAGCGCGAGGTGACGCTGCTGCTGGTCCTCGAGGACTCCCCGACGCTCAATTTCGGCTCGGGGGCGCAGTCCAAGCGGGAGGCCCTGCTCGAACTCGCTGGGCTCGTGATGCTGCTCGGGGCGGTCAACGGCGACCGGGTCGGGTTCGTCCACGCCCTGCCGGAGGGTCCGGTGTTCCGCGAGCCGGTCCGCGGCCGCGGGGCGATCCTCCACGCGGCGGCCTCCCTGATCGGCCACGGGGCGCCCTCTCCCGGCGCCGCCCCGCCGGTGATCCCCTGGAAATTCATCGCGCGGGCGGCCCCCAAGCACAGCATCCTCCTCTGGCTGGGCGACTTTCCCCCTAGGCCCGAGCCCGACGGCTGGGCCGTCATGAAGCGGCGCTACCAGACGATGGGGTTCCGCGTGGACGATCCGTGGGAGCGCACGCTCCCCTCCGAGGGCCAGATCGCCGCCTACGACCCCTTCTCGTCAAGGCTCGTGACGCTCGGCGGCAGCCACGCCGACCGGGCCGCGCACGCCGAGTGGAGGTCCCGCCGCGAGGAGGCCTTCACGTCGCTCTTCGCGGATCCGCTGAGCCGCCTGGAGGTCAGCACGGAGGACGACCGCTTCGACGCCCTCGTGCGCTACTTCCACGCGAGGATGCGCGCCGGCGGAAGCCGTGGCCGATGGTAGGCGCACGCGCATGAGCCCCCCTTTCGCCTCGCACCTGCTCACGCTGGCCGCCTCCAACCTGAGGTTGGCCGACCCGCTGTGGCTCCTGGCGGCCGCCTGCCTCCCGCTGGCCGGGTGGCTGCGCGGCCGCGCCCGCGTGCCGGTCCTCCTCATCCCCTTCGCCGCCGCCTGGCACCGGGCGTCGATCGCCGCGGCCTCCAGCTGGGCCGCGGGGCTCGCGCTGGCGGGGCTCGTCCTCTTGATCGGCGCGCTGGCGCGCCCCCAGAGGGTGGAGGACAAGCGCGAGGTCCGCTCCAAGGGCTACGACATCGTCCTCGCGATCGACCTTTCCGGCTCGATGCGGAGCGAGGATTACGAGAAGGGCGGCGAGCGCATCAACCGACTGCAGGCCATCAAGCCAGTGATCCAGGCCTTCATCGAGCAGCGGCCCTCCGACCGCATCGGCGTCGTCCTCTTCTCCGCCAAGGCCTACACGCTCTCGCCCCTCACGATCAACCACGACTGGCTGGCCAAGCAGCTGGAGCGCGTGAAGATCGGCCTCATCCAGGACGGCACCGCGATCGGCGACGCGCTCGGCGTGGCGATCACGCGCCTCGACCAGTCGAGCCGCGAGGCCGACGGACGGCGCAAGGGGGCCTTCATCGTCCTGCTCACCGACGGCGCCAACAACACGGGCTCGATCGCGCCGATGCAGGCCGCGCAGCTCGCGCGCGCCCGCGGGATCCCGATCTACACGATCGGGGCCGGCAAGGACGGGATGGTGCCCTTCCCCGTGATGGACGACAACGGCAAGAAGCTCGGCTACCGGCTGATCCCGGCGGACCTCGACGAGGACGCGCTCAAGGCGATCGCCGAGACGACGGGCGGGCGGTTCTTCAGGGCGGCGGACACGGGCACCATCGAGTCCGCCTTCCAGGCGATCGATACCAGCCAGAAGATTGAGTTCCAGGCGAAGAGCTACCTGCTGACGACCGAGCTCTTTCCCTGGCTCGCTCTTCCCGGCCTGGCGCTCTTCGGGGCCGGCGCATGGCTCTCGAGACCGCGATGACCTTCGCCTGGCCCCATCTTCTTTGGCTGCTCGCCCTGCCGGCCGCGCTCCTCTTCCGGGAACTGCGCCGCCGCAGGCGGTTCGCGGCGGTCGAGCACCCGAAGATCCTGCGCGCCGAGGCGGGCCTGCGCAGCGTCAGCCTTTCCCCGGAGGATGCACCCCCCGCGCCGCTCTCCAGGCGGCGCATCCTGCTCTGCGCAGGCCTGGCCCTGGGCATCGTCGCCCTCGCGCGCCCGCAGTGGGGCAAGCTCGACCAGCCCGTGTTCGACCAGTCCCGCGAGATCATCATCGCCCTGGACCTTTCCCGCTCGATGACGACGCCCGACGTCAAGCCCACCCGGCTTGACCGCGCCAAGCTCCTGATCCAGTCCCTGCTCGACAGGCTGAGCGGCGAGCGCGTGGGCCTCATCGTCTTCTCGGGGACCGCGTTCCTGCAGGCGCCGGCGAGCCCCGACTACGAGATCCTGCGAGAATTCCTCCCCGCGCTGGGGCCCGATTACCTTCCCGAGGGCGGGACCAACTACGAGCAGCTGATCGACACCGCCCTCGACGCGTTCGGGGGCGCCTCGGCCGCGGACCGCTACCTCATCATCCTGAGCGACGGGGAGGCCACCGACGACGACTGGCGCAGCCGGGTGCCCGAGCTGGCCAAGCGCGGCATCAGGGTCATCGGACTGGGCGTTGGAACGGCGCACGGGGCGATGATTCCGGACGGCTCGGGGGGGTTCATGAAGGACGAGAACGGGGCCGTCGTCATGTCCAAGCTCGAGAGCGGCACGCTGCGCGAGCTTGCCGGCGCCACCCACGGCGCCTACCGGGACGCGAGCGAATGGATCGACCTTCCCGCCCTGCTCGCGTCCACGGTCGAGGAGGGGCGCAGGGGACGGTTCGTGGAGGTCAATAGCGTGCGCTACGTCGAGCGCTATCAATGGGCGCTCGCCCAGGCGCTGGTCTGCCTCCTGGCCAGCTTCTGGCTCGAGTTTCCGGTCGCGCCGAAGCCGCGGGACATACGCCTGAGCGGACCCGCCGGGGCGATGGCGCGCTCGGCGTCGGCCCTCGCCGCGGCCTGCATGGCGGCGCTGCTTCTTGCGTTCGGCGCGCGGGCGGCGACGCCGCAGGAGCCGCCCGACGCCGCGGCGCTCCTGTCGCGCATCGTGGGTCGCCTCTCGTCGCAGGAGAGCTGCAGCGCGCTCGACTGGGCCGAGATGGCCAACCAGACCGTCACCTGGGGACAGCATCTTCTCTCGTCGAGCCAGGCGGTGCCCGAGCGGCCCGTGCGCGATGCGCTCGCCGCCGTCGACCTGGGTGAGCGCGCGGACCCCAAGGCGGCAGACTGGGTCCGCATACGCTCCGACCTCGAGAAACTGCTGGAGAAGCCCGAGGACAAGAAGCCGCCGCAGAACCAGGACAAGAACCAGGACCAGAACCAGGACAGCCAGCAGAAGCAGGACCAAAAGCAGGACCAGAAGCAGGAGCAGCAGCAGAGCCAGAACCAGGACCAGCAGCAGGGGGCGCAACCCCAGTCCGGCGGCCCCAAGGGCTCCGGGAACGAGCCGCAGAGGCGCCAGGAGGACGCCAACCGCGCCAAGGAACAGAGCGCGTTTGGCAACATGGGCGCGCCGCCGACACCGACGCCCGGGGCGCCGGAGCACAAGGAGAAGCGCGGCGCCGCCGAGACGCAGAAGGTCGGCGGGGCGAAGAAGGACCAGAACGACCCCGCGCTGCGCGACCCGGGCCTGGCCGTCTCCCTGGAAAAGCTCGAGAAGCTCAAGAGCGAGGACTCTCCCGCCGAGCTGTTCGACCTGATGCGCCGCGGCGGGCGCGGGGGGGCGCGGCGGGGGGGGGCGGGCAGGCGGGGCGGGTCCGGCGGGGGGCGC
>CAYNLL010000065.1:6679-11033 GCA_964398015.1 uncultured Opitutaceae bacterium
CGACCTGATGCGCCGCGGCGAGCCCATCCCCACCCCCGTCCCCAACGCGAAGAACTGGTGACCTTCATGCGACGGAATACATCCCACGCACTCCTCCTTGCCGCCGCCCTCGCGGGCGCGCCCGCCCTGCCCGGCCAGTCCGTGCACTGGGACCCCCCTGGGGGCCCGCTGCCCGTAGGGGAAGTCTCTCAGCTGCAGCTGACCTTTGACGACTGCACCCCCGACGCCGTGGCCTCGCCCCCCAAGGTCGAGGGCCTCACGCTCGATTACCAGGGCCAGTCGTCCACCATGTCGCTGATCAACGGGACGTCGTTCAGCCGGAACGTGACCCTCTCCTTCGCGGTGCTCCTGACACGGCAGCAGGAGGCCGTGATCCCGGCCTTCACGGTCGCCACCAACAAGGGGAAGCTCGAGGTCCCGTCCATCCGCTTCACGCCCGCCGGGGCGACCGTCGGCTCAAGCGGCGTCTCGCTCGGCGACGCGGCCACAGCGAGGCTTGAGCCCTCGTCGGACAGCGTCTGGGCAGGCGAGGTGTTCGACCTGAAGTACACGGTCGAGGTCGGCGAGGGCTACAGCCCGAGCTGGGGCCGAGGCGTCTTCGAATGGGACCCCGCCCCCCTCGTGACCGAGGATTGGTCCCAGCCGGAGCCGTTCAGGTCCTCGGTGCGAGGCCCGAGGACGGGTTTGAACTACCGCACCCGCGCCGTCGCGCCCGCCGCGGGGCACATCCGGCTCAACCCGACGAGCCAGCTCGTCAACCTGAGCGTCGGCGTCACAGGATTCGGGTTCTTCCAGCAGCGCCAGTACCAGCAGTTCGCGATCCCCGACAGCCCCGTGTCGATCGACGTCCGACCGCTTCCCCCGGCTCCCCAGGGGTTCGGGGGCGCCGTCGGCGACTTCAGGATCTCGTCGAAGGTGGTCCCGAGCCACGTGAAGACGGGAGACCCGGTCACCTGGACCGTCGAGCTCTCCGGCTCGGGCAACTGGCCCGAGATCCGTGGCCTGCCCACGCGCGAGGTCTCCAGTGACTTCCAGGCGATCCAGCCGAAGCCCAAGCGCACGCAGCCTCCCGGCAAGCTCTTTGACGGATCCCTCTCCGAGGATGTCGTGCTGATCCCGACAAGGGCCGGCACCTACGACCTGGCGCCCGTCGCCTTCAGCTACTTTGACCCCAGGAGCGGGTCCTACAGGACGGTTACGGCGCCTGGCGCGACCGTGATCGTCGATGCCGCGTCCTCCGCGGGCGCCGCCGGCCCGGGCCCGGTCGGCGCGGCCCCGGGTGTGCCGGTCGTGACCCTGGAAAGCGCGGCTCCGCAGGCGAAGGCGCCCGAGGCCCCCGCCCCGGGCCTGGGCGATCCCCTGGCGGCCGGCGCGTCGGCCCCCGAGCCCCTTGGGACTGCTGAGGTCGCGCTCGCCTTCGCCTCTACCTTTGCGCTGCTCGGTGTCTTCTGGATGGCGCTCGCCCTCAGGAGGGCCCGGGCCACCGACCCGCTCAAGGCCCGCCGCGACGCCCGCGTCCGAATCGCCTCCACCCTTGAGGCGCTGCGGGCCGCACCCTCTGTCGACAGGCCCCCCCTTCTCCTCTCGTGGCAGCGCGACTCGGCCGTCCTTTGGGGAATCGAGCACGCGGCGCCGCCGGCAAAGAGCGTCGGGGACCCCCTGTGGGCCGCCCTCTGGTCCGAGGCCGACCGCTGCCTCTACGGCGCCCACGCGCAGCTGGCGCCCGACTGGGTCGTCCGCGCGCAGGCCGCGCTGGGGCGAAAGGCGCTCAGCCCGTTCAGCCCTGCCAGCCTCTTCCTCCCGCGAAACCTGTTCCCGATCCTTGCCCTCGCGGCCGCGGTGGCGTGCGGGGCCGGCCTCGCGTCAGCCGATCCCTCGGCCGACTACAGGGCGGGAAATTTCGCGTCGGCCGGCGCGGGCTGGGTAGGGCGGATCGCCGCCGATCCCCTCGACTGGGGCGCGCGCCACAACCTCTCGCTTGCCCTCGCCCAGCAGGACCGCTGGGGCGAGGCTGCCGCGCAGGCCTGCGCCGCGTTTGTTCAGCACCCCTCGGACACGGCGCTGCGCCGGCAGCTCGCCCTTGCCTGCGACAAGGCGGGCTTCGTGCCGGAGCCTCTCGACGCCCTCGTCCAGTCAGGGCCGCTCCCCGCCCTCGCCCGCCTGGGCTCGCCGGGCGGGTGGCAGAGGACCGGCATCGCGGCGGCGGCGGCGGGCTCCGCCGCCCTTGCCCTCCTGCTCGCCCTCGCCTACGGAGCGGTGCGCCGGCCGTGGGCCCTCCCCTCGGCCCTCGGCCTCCTCGCGGCGGCCATGCTCGTCGCGCTCGCCTCGCTCGTCGCGTACCGCGCCTACGGGATCATGGCCGACACGCGCGCCGTCGTCATCTGGCGCGCCGGCACCCTGCGCTCGATCCCCACGGAGGCGGACGTCTCGCAGAAGACCACGTCGCTGCCGGCGGGAAGCGCGGCGCTCGCCGACAAGGCGTTCCTCGGCTGGATCCGCCTCTCGTTTCCCAACGGCGAGACGGGCTGGGTTCCCCGCGGCGAGGCCGTCTCGATCTGGCGCGCGCAGCCGAAGTGACCGGCGCTCAGCGCCTCCTCACGAGCTTGATCACCAGGGTGTCCCAGGTGCCGGCGCCCTGCCTCCGCTCGTTCGTCGCGAAGTAATACGGGTGGATCCGGAAGGCCCTCACCCGGACGTAGCCCTTCATCGCCTCGCCGGAGAACCAGCTGAGCCCGTTTCTGAGCGAGAGCACCTCCTCGCCCGGCCTCCCGCCGGGCTTCGGAAGGACGACGTAATCAAGGTAGAGCGTCTCGGGGGGATGGTCCCTCATCCAAGCCAGGCGACCGTCCCTGAATGCCCGCGCCTCGGCCGCGGCGCGGGCGACAGCGGGCGACGCTCCCCGGATCAGGCCGGGCTCGTCCATCGCGTACTTGTACATGCCGGTGTCAGCCACGATGAGGTCGGGGCGCAGCCGGGACAGGGGCTCCATGACGAAGTCGACGGCGACTTGCCCGGGCTGGCTGAGGACATCGTCGCGCAGCTGCTCCCATCCCGGGTCCGGCCTGGGCGGCGGAGGGGCGACCGCCATCAGCACGACCAGGTTGGCGAGCAGGAGCAGGCTCGGCCACAGGGGATAGCCTGCCCCCTTCGCGGGCCGTGCCGCGGCGCCCGCGAACAGGCACAGCGGCACCAGCAGCAGGTGGAAGTAGTAGGTGAGGTACGCCCCGGTGTGCCACCCGAGCCTCGCCAGGAGCGCGACGCCTGCCAGGGCCGCCACCCATCCCCAGTACAGGTCCTGCCTGGAGAAACGGGCGCCGGCACCTCCACCCCCCCCGCGTGACGCGAGCCACCGCACCGCGCCGACGCCTGCGATGAGCAGGGGCCCGAAGGCGAGGAGCGCAAAGTCTGAGGTCTGGTGAAGGAGCCAAGCCGGATCCCTCGAGACGCGCGCCAGTATGGCCTGGAACGTCTCCAGGGTGTAGTACGCGTTTGCGTGCGCGTACGCCCAGAGGCCGCCCGCCCAGAGGGCGCCGCTCACCAGCGCCGCAGCGAGCGCGTAGCGCAGGCTCACGAAGAGGGCCAGGTAGGAGAGCACCGCGCCCCAGGCGAAGAGCGAATAGGGCTTTGTCAGGTAGGCCGCGAGCGTGAGCGCCCCGAGAAGCACGCCGCATCCCGCAGCCCCCAGCCTCCCGGCGACGGCGAACCCCCCTACCCCGAGGATCGCCACGATCTCCAGGAGGACCAGGAAATCCGGGCGCGCCTGGATCGAATAGGAGCCGGCGTTCGCGGCGAACACGACCGCCACGCCCGCGGCCGCCACGGCGGCGGGGCAGCGGCTGAGGCGAAACAGCCAGGCGACTAGCCCGCAGGCAGCGAGGAGCGCGGCCAGGTTGGCGATCCGGTGCGCCTCATAGGGGTCGCCCACCGCCAGAAGGAACACCCTGCAGAAGGCCGGATAGCCGGGGCCGTACCCGTCATAGCCGGCCATGTAGTTTCCCCATTGGTACTGGCCGGGCCAGGCCCTGGCGATCGAGGCGTAGGCCGTCTCCCACACGCCCATCGGCTCCTGAAGCCCGACCGTGGAAAGCTCAACGAAGAGGTGGTACGCCACGACCGCCGCAGAGCCCGCCCAGAGGGCCGCGCGTGCGAGCCTGCGGTAATTCTCTCCTGCGCCGGGGTCCGCCGTTGCCACAGGGGGGACAATGCCGGCGCCCTACGCCCGCGCGAGCGTCTTCCGCACCATCCTCGCCATCGACTCCTCCGGGTTGAGCGCGCACACCCCGGAGACCTCCACCCAGGCGAGCGCCCTCGACTCATCCGAGACCACGAAGGGCTCTGCCGGGTCGGCCTCGAG
>CAYNLL010000066.1:0-10978 GCA_964398015.1 uncultured Opitutaceae bacterium
ACATGCCAAAGCTCGAGCACGAGCGCGTTCTTGGCGCGATCAGGGCCGCGGAGGCCAAGACCTCCGGCGAGGTGCGCGTGCTGATCGCACGCCACAAGGCGCCGGATCCCGTCGCGGCCGCGCGGGGCTATTTTGAAAAGCTGGGCATGGCGAAGTCGCCGCACCGCAACGGCGTCCTCATCTTCCTCGCCCCCCTATCCCGCAGCTTTGCCGTGATCGGCGACTCGGGGATTCACGAGAAGTGTGGGGAGGCCTTTTGGACGGAGCTGGCCGGGGCCATGGGCGAGAGATTCCGCCGCGGCGAATTCACTGAGGGCCTTGTCCACGGGATCAAACGGGCGGGCGAGCTCCTGGCAGCGACGTTCCCGAGAGCCCCGGGGGAGGCGCCTGCGCGCCCCCCAGACGTGTCAGAGGTCGATTAGCAGCCTCTTCACGCGCAACGGGAATATCTAGCGTCGGCCGCCGCCCGGATGGGCGTAGCCGCCACCGTGGCCCCAGTCGCCGCGTCCGCCGCCGTCGATCCAAACGCCGTCGCCAAACCATGGGCCGCCACCATAGACGACGCCCCCGCCGCCGCCGGGCACAATGCAGCCTGTACCGGCGAATTGCAGTCCGATCAGAATGAGGGCTCCGAAGAGGAGTTTGCGTGTGTGTTTCATGGGCTGTTGGCGGGGTTGGCGCTGTCGATATATTGCACGAGGCCCACAGTGCCGCCCGTGGGGTCCAAGATGACGGCAAAGCGGCTTCCGAATTCCACGGAATGGGGGGCCACCAGCACCTCGCCTCCGAGGCCCGGCACCTTGGCCAGCGTTTGGTCTAGGTTCTCAACCCGAATGACGCCCACCCACCTAGGCTTCTCGCCGTCGGTTTGGAAGGGTGCGATGCCCCCGCGCGGATGGCCGGCGCTTGAGAGCACAAACTCACTCTTGCGGCTCGAATCCGTCTCGGGTGCCGCGTCGAGTCCGATTGTCTTGGAATAGAAATCCGCCGTGTCCGTCGGGTTTTTCGAGTAGAGCTCAAACCAGTTCCAGGTGCCGGCGAGCGGCTGGAGGTCGGGGGCTTCTCCCGAGCTTGATTGGAGAAGGCCTATGGGAACGCCATCCCTATCCGCGATGATGGCTTCGTGTCCGCGGTCGGGAAAGTTCTTCGAGGGAGCGCGGACCAGCCCTCCATTCTTTGTTGCGAGGGCCAGCGTCGCATCGATGTCCGCCACCGCCAAATAGCCGATCCAGCGGGAGGGGTGTTCGCCGCTCGCGACGGATCGGGGAACGAGCCCGGCCACCGGAATGCCTGCGGCGTAGAACACGGTGTAGCCCTTGCCCTTCTGTTCTAGCGGCGAGGCCGTCCAGCCAAGCAGGCCTGTGTAGAATTTCTCAGCGGCGTCGGAGTTCGCCGTGAACAGGTCGGCCCAAACAAGCTTTCCGGGAATGTGCTCCGCGGACGGGGGCGTGTTGAGGGCCGGGAAGTTGGCGGCGCAGGCTAGGGAGGGGAAGCCGACGGCCGAAAGGGCAGCAGCGGCGAGAAACGACGTGATTCTTGGAATTGATTTCGAGGTCATGAGGTTTTTGGGGGAAGGCCCGTTCGGTGAAAAAGGTACAGCGATCGCCGTGCGCCGGGTATGGGGTAAAACCCGCCTGAAAGATGCTTTGTCACTTTTTCCGGTCTGGCGTGTTATAGGTCTAACATGCCGACGCTTGACTCGTATCTTCGCGACCTCCGGCTGGCGGTCCGCGGCCTGGTGCGCGACAGGGGCTTCACGGCGACGGCGCTCCTCACGTTCGCGCTCTGCATCGGCGCCAATGTCGCCCTGTTCGCGGTCGTCAATGCGGTGCTGATCCGCCCGCTTCCCTATCCTTCTCCAAACCAGCTGGTAACCGTTTTCAACCAGTACCCGAAGGCCGGCGTCGACCGGGCCGGGGCGTCGGTGCCCCACTATCTTGAGCGGCGGAAGGGCGTTGCCGCCTTTGCCGACGCCGCGGCGTTTCGCAGCAACGGGGCGACCCTCGGCGACGGCGGGTCTCCCGACCGGGTGGAGTCCATGAACGTGACGCCCTCGTTCTTTCCCGTGCTCCGCGTGTCGGCAGCGCTCGGCCGCACCTTCACGGACGACGAGGGGGTCTACGGCAAGAACGATGTCATCCTCCTTAGCGACGGCCTCTGGCGCCAGAATTACGGCGCGGACCCGGGTGTCGTCGGCCGGAAGGTCCGCGTGGACGGCAAGTCTCAGACGATCATCGGCGTCATGCCGGCCGATTTCTCATTCGGCACCTCGCACCCCAAGCTGTGGACCCCCCTGTGCTTCAGCGACGACGACAAGAAGGAGACGAGCCGCCACAGCAACAACATGTCCATGATCGCCCGTCTGCGGCCCGGGGTCACGGTGGGCGAGGCGCAGGCCCAGGTGGATGCCCTCAACGCGCACACGCTCGAGCAGGATCCCTATGCGAAGCTCGTCAAGGACGCGGGCTTCAGGACCGCAGTCGTCGACCTCCACGCTGATTTTGTGAACGAGACCCGCTCGGTGCTTCTGCTGCTCCAGGCCGGCGTGCTTTTTCTCCTTCTGATCGGCGCGGTCAACCTGGCCAACCTCCTGCTGGTCCGCGCGAACGCGCGGACGAAGGAATTCTCGCTGCGGCAGGTCCTCGGCGCGGGTCGCCTGCAGCTGGCGCGGATGCTGGTCTCTGAGACGCTGGTCCTCTCGGTGGCGGGCGGAGCCCTCGGCCTCGCCCTCGGTTGGGCCGGCGTGCGCGGACTCGAGGCCCTTGGGGCCGACAAGCTTCCCCACTTTGCGCCGTACCGCCTCGACCTGCGCGTGTGCTCGATCGCCTTTGCCGCCTCCGTGGTCACGGGCCTCCTTCTGGCCCTCCCCATGCTCTGGCACAGCCTGCGGGAGAACCTCGCTGCTGCGCTCTCGGTCGAGTCGCGCGGCGGAACGACGACGCGCGCGGCGCACCGCCTGAGGCACTCCCTGATCGTCGCCCAGTTCGCGCTCGCTTTCACGCTGCTGACGGGTGCCAGCCTGCTCGGGATCAGCTTCTCGAGGATCCTTGCGGTGAGCCCGGGTTTCCGTCCGGAGAACGTCCTGACGGCCTCCGTTTCACTTCCCTACGATCACTACAAGGAGGACAAGCAGCGCTTTGCCTTCGTCGGGCGCCTGGAGAAGGAGCTGCTGGCGGTGCCTGGCGTGACCGCGGTGGGCTTCACGACCAACCTGCCCTTCGGCGGAAACATCAACAACAACGCCATCAGCATCGAGGGGCAGCCCCCCCCACCCGGGCAGTCCCTGCTGGCCCACAACACGAGCGGGGTCGCGGGCGACTTCTTCGCCGCCCTGGGGATCCCCCTTCGCGAAGGGCGCCTGCTGACGGACGATGACTCGGTCCACAACCTTCGCGTCTGCGTGGTGGACGAGGATGTCGTGAGGCACTACTGGCCGGGCAAGAGCGCGCTCGGCCACCGGCTCTTCAACGGGGCGCCGGGCAAGCCCGACGAAGCCTACACGATCGTCGGCGTCGTCGGCGCGACGAAGCAGACCGACCTAGCGGACGAAAAGGCGACCGGCGCAATTTATTTTCCGTTCATGCGCTACGCGGGCTTCAGCGTGACGGCGGTCCTTCGCACCGTGCAGGCGCCGCAGACGGCGGGCACGGCGCTCAGGGCCGCGCTGCAGCGCGTGGACCCGGAGCTCCCCCTCGAAGACTTGAAGACGATGGCGACACGGATCGACGACAGCCTTGAGTCGCGCCGGTCGCCGCTGATGCTGGCGGGCATATTCGCCGCCGTGGCGCTCGTGCTGGCGGCGGTCGGCATCTACGGCGTGCTGGCGTACGCGGTTGCGCAGCGCCGGCGCGAGATCGGCGTGCGCATGGCCTTGGGCGCGCTGCCGCAGCAGATCCTGTCGCAGTTCCTTTCCCTCGGGGCCCGGCTGGTCCTCATCGGTTCCCTCCTGGGCGTGGTCGGCGGCTGGCTGACCGGCCGGGCGATGCAGGGCCTGCTCTTCGGCGTGGGTCCGGGCCACCCGGCGGCCTTTATCGGCACGGCCGTGCTCCTCTCGGCCGTCGCCATGGCCGCGTGCCTGCTTCCCGCCGTGAGGGCCTCCCGGGTCCCGCCGATGGAGGCCCTTCGCTCGGAGTAGCGCGGCCCCGCCGGGCAGGCCTTAGGGCGCCAGGAGGCGGCCCGCGAGCTGAGCCTCGAATCCGTCGCGGTTCTTCCAGCGGAGCGCGACCCTCGCGTGAAACGGGCCCGTTGCCGACCGCCGCGTGTAGCCGTCGTCGGTGACGTCAAAGGAGACCGCCTCCGTCTCGACCAGGTCCTCAGAATAGGCGAGGTACACGGCCACGCAGTCGAAGAGCGTGGTGGAGCGCGTCGCGAAGAAGTCGCACGTCATCCAGTTCTGCCTCGGCGCAAAGATGCAGTAGCTCTCGATCAGCGCCCGGAGCATGGGGTCGCCGGTCGCCGCCCAGACGGCGTGGTAGCGCTCGCCGGAGAGGCTCACGGACCCGCAGGTGTCAAGCGGCGTCAGGAGGATGTCGATCCAAGGCGCCGAGAGGATTGTCCGCAGCGCGGCCGGGGCGACGCGGACGTTGGTCTCCGGCGACGGGGGCCCCCCCCCGTAGCCGACATCGAAGCTCCCGTACATGCCGACGAACCTGCATTTCTTGGCGATTGCGGGCGCCCTGACGAGGGCCTTGGCGAGGCTCGGTGCCGGGCCAATGGCGACGATCGTGACCGGGGAGGGAGATTTCTCGACCGCGTCGATCAGCGCAGCGATCCCGTCCGGGTACACGCGGCCGGGGTACTTGGCGATGTCGTAGCCGGCGATCCAGGGCGTGAGGGTCTTGAAGGCGTCGCCCTGCGGGCCGTTGTTGTCGCCGATGCCGATCGGCACGTCGGAGCGCCCCGACGCCTCCAGAAACTTGGCCGCCACGGCGGCCCGGTACGGGGTGTCGGCGGGATCGGTCAGGACGAGCTTCAGGTCGAGCTCGGGAGAGCGCAGGGCGAGCGCGAGGGCCCAAGAATCGTCGATGTCGGTCCCGATGTCGGTGACCAGGATGAGCGCCGTCCTCGGGCGGCCCGCGTCCGGGGCCGCCCGGCAGACGAGCGGCGCCAGGAGGAAAAGCAGTGCGAGCGCGCGGGTTCTCATGGCTTGAGTTTCCTGTCGATTTCCCTGCGCGTGGGGATTGAGGGCTGCGCCCCCGGTCGGGTGACCGAGATTGCTGCAGCGGCGTGAGCGAACCGCACGGCCGCGAGGAGGGGCAGACCCTCGGCGAGGCCCACCGCGAGCGCCCCGTTGAAGACGTCGCCGGCCGCCGTCGTGTCGACCGCCTTCACCTTGAAGCCACGGACGAGCCGCGAGCCCTCCCGCGTGGCGACGAGCGCCCCCTTGGCCCCGAGCGTCACAATGACCGCTCCGGCACCGCGCCCGAGGAGCGCCCTTGCGGCCCGTCCGGCCGAGGCGACACCGGTCACCTTCACCCCGGTGAGGAGCGAGGCCTCGCTCTCGTTCGGCGTGAGCAGGGAGACATTCGCGAGGAGGGAGTCGGGAAGGGGTCGCGCGGGGGCCGGATTGAGGATCACGTGGGCTCCGGCCCTCCCGGCAAGGCGGGCGGCAGCCTCCACGGTCCGAAGCGGGGTCTCAAGCTGGAGCAGGACGATGCGGGCCCGGGCGAGCGCGCGGCGGGCCGCCGCCACGTCCCCGGGGGAAAGCGCGTTGTTCGCCCCTCCCGCCACGCCAATGCTGTTCTCGCCGTCCGCCCCCACGAAGATGAGAGCGACGCCGGAGGGCCTCGAGGGGTCGCGGACGACATGGGACACGTTTATCCCCTCCCCCTTGAAACGCCCCAAGGCCTCGTCGCCCAGCGCATCGCTCCCGAGCCGAGCGACAAAGGTGACGCGCCCGCCCGCCCTCCTTGCCGCGACGGCCTGGTTGGCGCCCTTTCCGCCCGGCGCGGTGCTGAACTCGCCGCCGAGGAGCGTCTCCCCGGGTCCCGGGATCCGCGCTACGCGCAGGATCATGTCCGTGTTGGAGCTCCCGACCACAACCAGATTCCCGCCTTTGTTGGGCATGTTTGCGCGGGGCTTCAGGATTTTGAGAGGATCAGGAGCGCGAGGCCGGCGACATAGAAGACGAACATCGCCACAAGGAGACGGGAGGTGCCCTTGGGCGCGCCCTTGAACTCCTTCCAGACGAAGACCCCCCAGAGGGCCCCGACAAGGGTGGCCCCCTGCCCCAGGCCGTAGGAGAGGGCCGCGCCCGCGCGCGTGCTGGCGATGATGTTGAGCGCCATTCCGGTGCCCCAGATCATGCCTCCGAGGATCCCCACGGCGTGGAGCCGCACGGTCCCCTTGCGGAAATAGTCCATGAACGGCACGCGCTCGCCCGTGATCGGCCACAGCATGATGGCCGAGTTCCACAGGAAGTTGGAGAGGAGCACGCCCGCGCTGAAGATGACCACCGCGGTGTAGGGGCTGAGCTTTCCGGCCTCAAGGACGAGGGCCGAGCCCTGCGGCTCGATCCTGCCCATGGACTGGGCGACATACTTGTAGAAGAGGCCCATGAGCGCGCCCGCCGCCACGGAGAGGATGATGCCCTTGGCCGAGGCGCCGGCGCGTCCGCCGGCGAGGCGCCGGTAGGCAAGGGCGTCCAGGATGATCGCCAGGGCGACGCACCCGACGCCCGCGGCCAGCATGGGCGGGTTCCCCTCGTGGGTGGAAAGATAGGTCGTCAGAACGCCCAGGACCAGCGCCAGCCCGACGCCGACCGGGAACGCGACGGCCATGCCGGCGATGTCGATCGCGGCCACCAGGAGGATGTTGGAGAGGTTGAAGATGACACCGCCGAGGAAGGCGGAGCCCACCCATTTCAGCTGGGCCTGGTGCAGGTCCTCCACGGCCGGCCGGCCGTTAACGCCCGTGCTTCCCAGCGTGTGGGCAAGGATGACGGAGAGCAGGAATACCCCGACGGCGTAGTCCCAGTAAAAGAGCTGGAAGCGCCACTCGCGCCCGGCGAGCTTCTGGGTGTTGGCCCACGAACCCCAGCACAGCATCGTCACCACGCAAAGCGCGACCGCAAGGGGGTAGGATTCTACGATGAACATGCAACCGGGGCCGTTGAGTGAGCACCCGATGCCTATCCCGCCCGCCCGGCTGCGGCAAGACCAACCGGCGCGCCCACGATGGACGGGGGGCCGCGCCGTCCCCCAAAGCTCCCTACGAGGTGACGGTCGAATTCATCTTGTCCACTGCGGCCTCTGCGCGATTCCACTCCTCGCCGATCTTGTCCTTGGCGTCGGACCAGGTGTCGGGCGTGTCCGCCTTGAGCAGCATCTGTATCTTGCTGGCGAGCGCCTCGCGCGACTCGTCGATCGCCTTCATGGAGAAATCCCAGTCCTTGGTGTCGGTCGTCATCGCGGCGCGCTTCGCCCGGAGTTCGGCTATCTGCCTGTCGAGCCGGGCGGCCATCCGCTCCACCCCATCCCGGAAATGCGCCCGCTGATCGTACTTGTCAGTCTTGATTGAGGTCCAGATCTGGGGGTCGGCCGGGTCGACCCCGTCGACGGCTGCAGTGGACATCGGGGTTGCGCCGAGGGCCAGGGCGCATGCGGCCGCCGCGAGCAAGAGCCCGCGCAATTGCTGTGTGGTCTTCATCCCCCCTTAGTAGCCGTCAGGGGCCCGCGGTTCCGCACGCGAGCAGCGAAGCCACCCTCTCCCGCACGCCCCCGCTCCATTCCTCCGCCGTGACGCTGTACATCACGGTGTCCCGGAGCGTGCCGTCCCGGCGCATCTGCTGGCGGCGGATGACGCCGTCCTTCTTGGCTCCCAGGCGCTCTATCGCCGCCTGCGAGCGCAAGTTGAGATTGTCGGTTCTCCAGCCGACCACCGTGCAGCCGAGCGTGTCGAAGGCGTGCTCCATCAGGCGAAGCTTGCAGGCGGTGTTCACATGCGTGCGCTGCCAGCTGCGGGCGTACCAGGTGTAGCCGATCTCGACCCGGCGGGCCGCCGGGATGATGTCGTGGTAGCTCGTGGAACCGATGATTCTGCCGCCCGAGAGCTCGCGCACGACCCAGGGGCAGCGCACGCCCTTCGCGCAGTCGGCCAGAGCGGTCTCGATGTAGGCGAGCGTGTTCTCCGGCTCGGGGACCGAGGTGAAGTGCAAGGTCCAGAGCGCGCCGTCTTCGGCGGCTGCCTTGAGGTCCGGCAGGTGTTCCACGGCCATCGGCTCAAGCCGCACCCCGCGGCCCTCCAACGTGACGGTCGGGTCGACTCGGAACACGGTGTCGCCTCAGAGCGCGGGGAATGGCGTCACGCGGTGGACGAGCTGGAGTGGAATGCCCCAAGGGTCGCGCAGCATGATCAGGAATGAACCGTCCGGGAGGGACTCCTCGTAGGCGGGCGTCGCGCCGGCGGCCAGCAGGCGGACCCGCACCGCCGCGGGGTCCTCGGCCACAAAGGCCACGTGGAAGCACAGGGGATGGGCCGCCTTGAAGTCGGGAAAAGGGGCGGCGGGATTGCTGTAGAGCTCGAGGATCACGCGGCCGGAATCGTCCGCGAGGAATGTCGTGTAGGGCGCCTCGGCGCGAGTGCGGGCGATCCTTAGTCCGAGGTGGGTCGTATACCAATGGACCGAAGCGCGGGCGTCGGGGACGTTCAGGGCGAAGTGCTCGAATTTCATGGGTTTAGGTGCGGATTAGGAATTCCCCTATCGGGGAGCGGGCGTCGGCGCCGGCGTCCTCGAGAACGTAGTGACCGGCCCTCTCGAGCCTTACAATCCGTGCGTCGGGGTAGAGCTCACGCCAGCGGGAAAGGTAGCCCTCGTCGAAGCAAAAATCGCGCGCCCCCCATACGATCAGCTTCTCGTGTTGCGCGAGGCCGGGGAGGCGCCGGGCGACCTCCTCCAGGACGGCCCTGCTCCTGTGGCCGGGCTCCATCGGGATGTCGCGCACGAACTGGTGCACGCCGATGCGGTCTGCCCAGCTGCCGTACGGGAAGAGGTAGGCCCTCCTTTCGTCCCAGGTCAGCCGGCGGGAGGCCATCGCCATCCATGTGGCGGCCTCCGCGAAGCCGTTGAGCCCGCGCACCAGGAAGGCGCCCAAGTGGGGGGTGCGGCAGAGCGCGATCCTCGCGGGGATCCTGGACGAGGGAAACGCCGCGGTGTTGAGGATGACGATCCGCCCCACCCTGCCCGGGTTTCGGCCGGCAAAGCCGAGTCCGATGGCCCCGCCCCAGTCGTGCACGACCAGGTGCACCTTGCGCAGCCCCAGCCGCGCCACAAGCGCCTCGATGTCGGCGATCCGTGACGCCAGGCTGTAGTCGTACGACGCGGGCTTCTCGGAAAGCCCCATGCCGACGTGGTCCGGCGCCACGCAGCGCAGCACAGGGGCCAGGTCCTGGACCAGGGAGCGGTAGAAGAACGACCACGTGGGGTTGCCGTGGAGCATGAGGACGGCCTCGTCGGAGCGCGGGCCCTCGTCGAGGACGCTCATGCGGGCCCCCTGCGGCGTCGCGAAGGAGCCCGGCGAGAACGGATAGAGCCGCGCGAGCCATCCCGGCAGGGGCGTCGGTTGCGCCGCGCTCACCATTCGAGGGCGAGCATCATGCAGTTGAGCCCGCTGCCGATGCCCATCAGGGCGACGCGGTCGCCGGGGCGCACCGCACCTGCGTCGACGGCCGCGGAGAGCGTGGCGGGCAGCGACACGGACCCCATGTTGCCGAGCGTCTCAAATGTCGAAAAGTCCCTGGCCATGTCCAGCCCCAGCGCCTCGAAGAGGCGCCGCCTGTGCGCGCTGCCCACCTGGTGGCAAATGGCCCGGTCGACCTGGGCCCGCGTCCAGCCCGTCGCCCTCTCGAACTCGGCCCACGTCCGGCCCGCCAGCGCCACGCCCGCGTCGAGCAGGCGCTCCGAGTCCGTCTGCATGGCGAGGCCGCCCGCCGACGCGGTGTCGCCCTGGCAAAGCTCGCTGTGCTCCGTCGCCGCGAGGCAGGCGCCGCCGAGGAGGCGGTGCATCCGTTCCCCGGCAAGGTCGGCATGGCAGACCACGGCCGCGACGGCGCCGCAGCCGATCGTCAGATTGGCGAAGAAGGGCTTGATCGCGTTGCGGTCATGGGAGCCGGACAGGAGCGTTCGCACCGTCTCCTCCACGAGCGGCCTGCCATTCTCGCCGGCCGCGACCAGGGCCGCGCGGATCTGGCCGCTCTCGATCAGGCCGGCCGCCACCACGATCGAGTTGAGGAACCCGAGGCACGCATTCGAGACGTCGAAGATCTGCGCGGAGGAGGGCAGCCCTATCCTGGCGTGGGCGAACGAGGCCGAGGCCGGCTCCAGCATGTCGCGCGACACGGCGGCGTGGATAAAGAGGCCGATGTCCCCCCTCGGGACTCCGGAAACCCCGAGCACCGCTCGCCCGGCGGCCGCACTCGCCTCCGAGGGCCTCGTGCCGTCCGGCCACATCCGCCGCTCGCGGATCCCGGTCATGAGTTCCAGGCGGCCGAAGGGCAGGCGCAGCCGCTCATAGAGCGGGCGCAGGCGCTCCTCGATCTGGGAGGAGGTCCAGACCTCCCCGGGGAGCGAGACTGCGAGCGATTCTATGCAGACGTTCTTGAAGCGCATGGGTCGCTTGGGCGCCGCTCAGCGCTCCGGCCGCATTGCCAGCCGGATGACATCCTTGTCGAACATGTTGCACCCCAGGCCGGCGTCGACGGTGAGCGTCGCCCCGTTGATGCCGCTGCTGCGCTTGCTGAGCAGGAAGAGCACGGCGTTGGCCACCTCCTGCGTCTCCAGGTTCCTCTTGCGGAAGGTGAGCTTCTCGGCGAAGAGGTAGCTCTCGAGGTACCCCGGTATCCCCGCCGAAGCGCTGGTCTTCAAGGGGCCCGAGCCGACGACGTTGAACCTGACCTCGCTGCCGGCGCTGAAGGACTTCGCGAGGAAGCGGGCGGAGGACTCGAGGGCAGCCTTGACGGGCCCCATGTAGCCGTAGTTGTC
>CAYNLL010000067.1:0-10928 GCA_964398015.1 uncultured Opitutaceae bacterium
AGCGCGGCGTGCACTTCCCTGACGAGGGCCTCCGTGGTCGGCCAGTCGATGCAGGCGTCGGTGATGGAAACGCCCCGGCGCAGGCGCTCCAGCGGCTGCGGGAAGGGCTGGCTGCCCGCCAGCAGGTTGCTCTCGATCATGGCGCCCATGATAGAGGAGTTTCCCGCGGAGACCTGGCCGAGGAGCTCGCGCATCACGTCGGGCTGGCGCTCGGGCCTCTTCGAGGAGTTGTCGTGCGAGCAGTCCACGAGGATCGCCTTCATGAGGCCGGCCTTCTCGAGCAGCGCCTCCGTCGCGGCGATGTGGGCCGCCGAGTAGTTGGGCCCGGCGGATCCCCCCCTTAGGACAATGTGGCAATTGGGGTTGCCCGCGGTGACGACCGCGGAGGCGGTTCCCTCGAGGTTGATTCCGAGGAAGGTCTGGGGCTGCGACGCGGCGCGGATGGCGTTGATGGCCGTCTGCACCGAACCGTCCGTCCCGTTCTTGAACCCGATCGGCATCGACAGGCCGGAGGCCATCTGGCGGTGCGTCTGCGACTCGGCGGTGCGCGCGCCGATCGCCGACCAGCAGACCAGGTCGGCGATGTACTGCGGCGTCACCGGGTCCAGCAGCTCGGTCGCCGTGGGGAGGCCGAGGTCGAGGACGTCGCGAAGGAAGCGCCGCGCGATCCTGAGGCCCGACGCGATGTCGTTGGACCCGTCCAGGCGCGGGTCCATGATGAGGCCCTTCCAGCCCACCGTGGTGCGCGGCTTCTCGAAGTACACGCGCATCACGATCATCACGCGGTCGGACACCTCGCGGGCGAGCGCCGCCAGCCTCCCGGCGTACTCGCGCCCGGCGTCCACGTCGTGGATGGAGCACGGCCCGACGATCAGCAGCAGCCTCCGGTCGTCCGTGAAGATCAGCCGGTGGATGTCCTGGCGGGCCCTCGTGACGAAGTCGGCCTGGGGCTCGGTCTTGGGGATCTCGGAAAGCAGGGCCGACGGCGAGGGCAGGGGCCGTGTCTCGACGACATTGATGTCGGACGTTCTTTGCATGGAGTCCCGTGAGGAAGGCCTCATCGGGGCGGGCCGCAAGGGATTTTGGCGCGGGGGCCGTTGCCGGGTGCCCGAATTTGGGCAAAAAAAGTGGCGGGCCGCCTACCCCTAGACGGCCCGCCTTTGCTTTCTTAGTTACCCCAAAACTCCCGCTAGGCGGGAGAAGTGGAAAAATCTTATGTGTTATATCTAACTGATTTGACCCCATCGTCAAGCGGCAGCGCAAAAGTTTGCACCTTGTAATAATTAAATGACTGCATACCAATCTCTTAACATTGACTAATTTTCCACGAACCCCTGCGTTCCACGCGTACCGGCCCGCCTGTCTCCTCAGGGCCACGGGGGATGATGTTGCAACTTTCCTGCAGGGCCAGTTCTCCAACGACCTGGGCCGGGTCGACGCCGGGCAGGCCGTCTACGGCCTGTGGCTGGACCGGAAGGGCCGCGTGGTCGCCGACAGCCATGTCCTTCGGGCCGCAGAGGGCGGGGGCTACTGGATCGCGAGCGTCTCGTCGGCCGCGATCGCGGTGCGAAGCCACCTCGAGGCCCACATCATCGCCGATGACGTCGCGATCGAGGATGCGACGCCTGGCTGGAGCGCTTTCGCGGTGCTCGGGGCCGGGGCGGGCGCCTGGCTCGGGGCGGAGGTTCGCCCCGGGCTTCGGTTCCCGGGGCGGAGGTCCCCGGGGGAGTCGTGGGAGTGGCTCTTCCCGGAGGCCTCCCAGGGGGAGGCCGACGCGGCCGCGGCGGGAGCCGCGAGGCTCTCGGCGCTGGAGATCGCGCGCCTGCGGATCGAGGCGGGGATACCCCTCGTGCCGCAGGACATCGGGCCGGCCGACCTTCCCCAGGAGGGCGGCCTCGGCGAGGCCGCGGTGTCGTATTCAAAGGGGTGCTACCTCGGCCAGGAGGTGATGGCCCGCCTCAAGGCGATGGGGCGGGTGCGCCGGGAGCTTGTCCGCGTCGCGGGGGACGGGGAGCCGCCGCGCCTGCCTGCGGACCTGTGGCTCGGCGAGCGCAGGGAGGGCGAGCTGCGCTCGGCGGCCGCCGGCGGGCAGGGCTTCACGGGCCTCGCGCTCGTCCAGGTCGCCGCAGCGGCCGCGGGCGCGCCGCTCTCCCTCTCCCGCGGCGGGCCGGCCTCCGTCAATTTAGCGCGAAAATAACCCCCCCGGGGGCGGCCATCCGGATTGCGTTTGACCGCGGTGATACGAGGCCCTTGCCTCGGTCGAAGCGCAACCCATGAACAAGGCCGAACTGGTGAACGAAGTGCACAAGATGCTCGGCGAAGGCGCCTCAAGGGCGGCGGCTGAGCGGGCGGCGGACACGGTGCTGGGCGCGATCAAGCGCGGCATCAGGCGCGACTCCGAGGTCCACATCGTGGGATTCGGGACGTTCTCGGTGGCGCAGCGCGCGGCGAGGAACGGGTACAACCCGCACACCCGCAGGCCGATGAAGATACCCGCGATCAAGCTCGTGCGATTCAAGGCGAGCGCGAGCCTTCGCGGCGGCCGCTGAGGCGATGAAGGACATTCTCATCGAGAGGTTCAGGGCCGCCTACTCGCGCGAACCCGAGATCATCGCCCGGGCCCCGGGCCGCATAGAGTTCATCGGCAACCACACCGACTACAACGGCGGGCCCGTGCTCGGTGCGGCGATCGACCGCTGCGTCTGGGTCGGGCTCGCGCGGCGCGCGGACGCGGTGCGCAGGTTTGCGAGCGACACCCACGCGGGCCTCGCCGAGCGCCGGTCGGGCGAGCTGGAGCGCGCCACGGGCGCGCAGTCGTGGATCAACTACCCCCTCGGCATTCTGGTCGCGATGGCGGCCTCGGGAATACGCGTCCCGGAGGGCTTCGACTACCTCGCCGCCTCGAACGTCCCGACGGGCGCCGGGTTGAGCAGCAGCGCGGCGATCGAGCTGGCCAGCGGCCTCGCCTTCCTGAGCGCGGCCGGAGAGAGCCTGCCGCTCGAGCGGCTGGTCGCCCTGGGGCGAAAGGCCGAGAACGAGTTCGTGGGCGTCCCGTGCGGGATCCTGGACCAGGGGGTGTCCGGCTTCGGCAAGAGGGGCCAGCTGGTCTACATCGACTGCCGCGGGCCGCGGTTCGACCGCGTGCCGCTCCCGGCGAGCTCGAACTTCTGGGTGTTCAACACCCACACGAAGCACGCCCTTGTCGACGGGCTGTACGCCGCCCGCCACGCGGAGTGCATGGAGGCGGCCCGGGTGATCGGTGTCGCGCAGCTGGTCGACGCGTCGCCCGCGAGGCTGGCGGCGGCCGAGACCAGCCTGCCGCGCGCAGCCTTCAAGCGCGCGCGCCACGTGATCGACGAGATCGCCCGGGTCGAGCAGGCCGTCGTGGCGCTGCGCGCGGGTGACCTCGCCGCGGTCGGGAAGCTCCTCCTGGCGTCCCACCGCAGCTCGCGCACCTGGTTCGAGAACAGCAGCCCCGAGCTCGATTTCCTCGTTGACACGCTTGAGCCCATGAAGGGCGTCTACGGCGCGCGCCTCACGGGCGGGGGATTCGGGGGCGCGGTCATGGCCCTCACCTCGGACGCGTTTGACGCGGGGTCGGCCAAGAAGGTCGAGGAGGCCTACCTCGCCGCGTTCGGCTCGAGGCTCGACGTCATCCACGCCCACACGGACGACGGGGCCCTCCTCGTCAGACCAGGTCCGTGAGCTTCGCGAACCACGCGTCGACCCAGCCGCGCAGGAAGAGGAAGTAGAGCGCCCCGGCGATGGCGAGCATGGGGCCGAAGGGGACGTGGACGCCCAGGCCGAGGTCGGCGGGCTTCCCGTCCGGGGTCTCCGCGCGGGGCGCGCCCGAGCCGGGCTTGCCGGAGGCCTTCTGCCAGAGAAGGGCCAACCCGAGCCAAACCGTCCCGACGGCTGCCCCCCCGAAGATTGCGAAGAGGGCCCCGTGCCACCCGCAGAAGGCGCCGATGGCCCCGACGAACTTCACGTCGCCAAAGCCCATCGCCTCCTTCTTGAGCACGGCCTCCGCGACGAGCGCGATCCAGAGCACCACGCCCGAGCCGGCGACCAGCCCGACGAGGGAGCCCGAGAGCGAGCGCACGCTGTCGACAACGAACAGGCCCGAGTGCTCGCCGTGGAGGGCGGGCACGAGGGCCGAAAGCAGGACGCCCTCGACCGCCAGGCCGATCGTGAACACGTCGGGGATGATCATGTGGTCGAGGTCGATGAACGTCCCGCAGACGAGCGAGCCCAGGAACACCCAGCCGCACACGGCGGCGGCGGGGGGCAGGCGCAGCCAGCAGGCGAGGAAGAGGCCGGCGGTCAGCAGCTCGACGAAGGGATAGCGCACCGAGAAGGGCCGGCCGCAGCAGCGCGCGCGCCCCCTCAGGATGATCCACGAGAGCACCGGGATGTTGTCGTACCACGCGATGGGGGCGCCGCAGGCGCACGCCGACCCCGGCCGCACGATCGACCTTCCTGCGGGCACCCGGTAGATGACGACGTTCAGGAAGCTCCCGATGCAGGCGCCAAGCACGGACACCACCGTGGGGAAGAACCAGGGGTAGGCGGCGGCCACGTCGGCGAGGGGGCGGATCATCGGGGGGAAGTCTTGAGCGCCCAGGGCCGCCTAGCCAAGAGCCTTCGCCGCCGCGGCGCGCATGGCCGGCGCCGTCCTCGAAGCGGGGACGCCCGTCCAGATCTCGAGGGACTTGGCTCCCTGGTGGGCGAGCATCCCCAGGCCGTTGGCGTGGGCGATCCCGAGCGCCTGCGCCTGGGCGAGGAGCTGGGTGCGCGGCGGATTGTAGATCATGTCGTACACGGCGGCGATCCCGGGCAGCGCCGCAAGGTCGGCCGGGGAGGGGTCGTCCGCGCGCAGCCCCAGGCTCGTGGCGTTGATCACGAGGGCGCCCGGGGGCAGCCCCTGCGGCCCGCGCGCCGGGTCGACCCCGAGGACCGGCGTCCCCCGGGCAAGCGGCGCGAGCTGGTCCAGGAGGGCGTCGAGGTTCGCGCGCGTGCGGTTGAGGATCCAGAGCCCCGCGCATCCCTCGGAGAGGCATTCGGCCGCCGCGCCGCGCGCCGCGCCCCCCGCGCCGAGGAGAACGACGTGCGCGCCGCGCAGCAGGAAGCCCAGGTCCTCGCGCAGGCCGGCCTCAAGCCCGTAGCCGTCCGTGTTGAAGCCGCGCCACGCCGTCCGGTCAGCGAGGAGCGTGTTGACCGCGCCGGCCGCGGCCGCCGCGGGGTCGAGCCCCGACACCATCCCGAGGGCGAGCACCTTGTGGGGCACGGTGAGGTTGACGCCGCGGAAGCCGCGCCTGCGCATGAGGTCGAGCGCCGCGCCCAGCTGCTCCGGGGGCACGTCGAAGCGGTGGTAGCCCCAGTTCGCGAAGCGCGGGTCGTCGCGCGCCAGCTCGGCGAGGGCCGCGGCGTGCATCTGCGGGCTCAACGAGTGGCCGATCGGGTGGCCGATCACGGCGAGCCCGGTGCCGGCGTGCGGCCAGCGTTCCAGGTCAGGCAGGGAAAGCGCGGGATTCAGGACTGCAGGTAGCGCTCGTGCGTGGCCTCGAACTCGTCCGCGAACTCGGCGAAGATCTGCGCGCGCGCCAGGTCGCTTGCCGCCGAATAGTGGTTGGCGAGGTTTCGGCAGCTGCGGCAGAGCACCTCGCGGACCGTCGTGGGCGCAAGGTCCGAGGGCTTGGGCGAGATATGGTTGGAGCGCAGGAGCGCGAAGACCTCCTCGGCGTCCCTGAACAGGCCCTGGTCGAACGGGTCGATGAAGAACGGCGTCTCGTCCGCGTAGCAGCCGACGACGAAGTGCCCGGGCAGCCCGACCGGCTCGAGGGGGAGGCCGAGCCTCTCGCCGACCAGCAGGTAGAGGACGCTCAGCGAGATGGGGATGCCCTTGCGGCGCACGAGCACCTTGTCGATGAAGCTGTTCATCGGGTCGGTGTACTGCTCGACGTTGCCCCTGAAGCCCCATTCGTGGAAAAGCACCCGGTTTATCACCCGGCACTTCTCGCGGTTCGAGGAGGGCTCCGAGATCAGCTCCCGGCAGCGGGCCGCCATCTCGTCAAAGCCTGCGCGGCACTGGTTGACGTCGAGATGCGGTGTCACCGTGCGGGCGAGAAGAAGCGCGCCCGTCTCAAGCTCGTAGTTGAGTGAGCGGATGAACGAGCGGAACTCGCTGACCGGGTCCGTCAGCTTGAGCTCGTCGATGAACCATGTCGCGTGGCGCGCGAGGAGCCGGTTCGAGCTGTGGGCGATCTCCTGGAGGAGGAGGGCCGCGGCGGCGCCGTGGGAGGAGAAGCGTGCCAGGAGCGCCCGGCGGACGGTGGGGCTCGGGTCGTCGAGCAGACTCAACAGCGCCTCTTTCTCAGAGGCGGGCAGTGTTTCCGTTTCCACGCCCCAAAGTGGAATCCGCTTTGCCAGCGCGTGGCAACACCGGAAGGAAAAAATCGTTTGAAATTCCTCTGGACACGTCACGTGCGCGCGCCGAAAAGCGCCGAGCCGACGCGCACGATCGTGCTGCCTTCGGCGATCGCGGCCTCCATGTCGCCGCTCATCCCCATGGAGAGCTCGCGCAGCGGCGCGCCCGTGGACGCCGCAAGCCTGTCCCTTATCTCGCGCAGGCTGGCGAAGGTGCGGCGCGCCACATCCGCGTCGGCCGAGAGGGGCGCGATCGTCATCAGCCCGTCCACGCGGAGGTTCGCTCGCTTGAGCGCGGCGGCGAGGAGGGCCTCGGCCTCCTGCGGCTCCGCCCCGGACTTCGCCGGGTCGTGCCCGGCGTTGATCTGGAGCATGACGGCGAGCGCCGCGCCGCGCTCGCCCGCGACGCGGTCAAGGAGGTCGAGGAGCTTCACGCTGTCGACGCTCTGGATGCGGTCGAAGTTGAGCGCGGCGGACCGCGCCTTGTTCGTCTGCAGGTGCCCGATCAGCTCCCACGCGACCGCCGCCCGGGTCTGGGCGCGCTTCTCGATCCCCTCCTGGACCCGGTTCTCGCCGACCGCGCGCAGCCCGTAGCGCGCCGCAAACTCAATCGCCTCCACGGGATGGGATTTCGTGACGGCCAGCAGCTCGACCCCGCCCGGATCGCGCCCGCTGCGCGCGCAGGCCTCCCGCATGCGTTCCCGGACCGAGTCCGCCCGCTGCTTGAACTCCAGGTAGTCCATGGGATGGTGGCGTGGTGTTAGATAAACTACTTCTTAGTTTACGCGGCGTGATGCCCCCTTACTCTGAACTCAGCATCGCGCATCATTCATGCAAATTGAAAACTTCAAAATATTCGCAGATTTAGTGGAGACGAAGAGCTTCTCAAAGGCCGCAAAGCTCAACAGTATCACACAGTCTGCCGTCAGCCAGCAGGCCCGCGCGATGGAGCGGCACTTCAAGTCGCTCCTGGTCGACCGCAGCCAGAAGCAGTTCCAGCTCACCCGCGAGGGCCAGCGCGTCTACGAGTCCGCGAAGGACATCCTCCATGCCTACGAGACGCTGCTCTCCGAGCTCCAGGAGATGAAGAAGCTCGTCAGCGGAACCATAAGGATATCAACAATCTACTCGATCGGCCTCCACGAGCTTCCCCCCTTCATCAAGCGATTCCTGCATGATTTCCCCTCGGTGAACGTCCGGATCGAGTACCGCCGGTCGAACCTGGTCTACGAGGACGTCCTCCACAACTGCGTCGACTTCGGCCTGGTGGCCTTCCCCGCGAAGGTCCGCCAAATCGACGCCATCCCCTTCAGGAACGACCACCTGATCCTTATCTGCCACCCGCACCACCCGTTCGCCAAGCGCGGGGAGGTGGCCGTCTCCGAGCTCGCCGGCCAGAAGTTCATCGGATTCGACCCGGACATCCCGACGCGAAAGGCGGTCGACCAGATCTTCCGCGAGCACCGCATCGAGATCGATCCGGTCATGGAATTTGACAACATAGAGACGGTTAAGCGCGCCGTGGAGATCGACCACGGGATCGCGATCGTGCCCCACGCCACCGTGCTCCAGGAGGAGCGCCAGGGCACGCTCGCCGTCCTCAGGTTCAAGGGCGGCGAATTCACCCGCCCGCTCGCCATCCTCCACCGCAAGGGTCGCGTGCTGACGCCGGCGATGAAGAAGTTCGTCGCCACGCTGGGCCTGACCCTGCCCGGCGACACCCAATAGCGATTTGCGAATCGCCGGGTCCCCGTATAGGGTCCGGGCTCCCATGTCTCCTGGACACCTCCCCGCAAGGACCTTCCTCAGGGCCGCCGCCGCCGCGCTCCTCCTCATTGCCGCCGCGCCGGCGCCGCGCGCCGAGCCGGTGCACCCCGTGCCCGCGCCGGCGTGGAAGCTGAAGGACCTGGACGGCAACGCCGTCACGCTGGAACAGTTCAAGGGCAAGGTGGTCGTGCTCGACTTCTGGGCGACCTGGTGCCCCCCGTGCAAGGCCGAGATCCCGGGCTACGTCGTGCTCCAGAAGAAGTACGCCGCCGACGGCCTGGTCATCGTGGGCGTGTCCAAGGACGACGAGGGGCCGAACCGCCAGGCCCTGGTCAGGAAGTTTGTCGCGGACCACGGGATGAACTACACGGTCGTGTTCTCCAGCGACGACATCGAGGCCGCGTACGGCCCCATCGACGCCATCCCGACCACCTTCATCATAGACAGGGAGGGGCGCATTCGCGACAAGAAGGTTGGCGCAGAGCCGACCGCGGACTACGAGAAGCTGATCCTCGCCGTCCTCAGGTCCGCGCCGTGAATGGCGCGGGGCTGGCGATAACCCCTTAACGCCAGCCCCGCTTTTATTCTCACCGGCTCAGAGAGCCGGCTTCACGCTACCCAAAACCCTGCTTGGCGCAGGTGGGTCTATTACAGCATTGGGCGTGCCAGCCCGGCCTAATCTTTTGCGAACTGGAGGGCGGCGCCGAGGTCGTCCGCGATCACGCGGTCGCCGCGGCAGCGGGGCATCTTGTTGTTGCCGCCCCATTTCTTGTGGTAGCGCATCCAGTGCTCGAAGACGCCGGGCATCACCAGCCGGACGAAGGGTGCGTCCAGGACGCCCCCGGAGCGCTTGGCGGCGTACCCGGCGCTGAGCTTCCTGAGCTCGGCGTCGAGCTCGGGGGCGATGACGGGGCCGGTAGGGGTAATGAAGGTTCCCGCCTTGAGCTCGACCCACCATTCGTGACGGCCGCGCAGGGCGGACGCCGGCGGGTTGAACAGGGGGGCGACGTGGAAGTTGACGATGGTCCATCCGTTGCGCCGGCATACCGCGATCAGAGCGTCGGTGATCTCCTTCTCGCTCACGTGCTCCCCGAAGGCGTTCAGCCTGAGGTCCGTGCGGCCCACGTAGCATAGCCTTGGCGGCTCCGTCGAGAGGAAGCGCACGACGTCGCCGATCACGTAGCGCGCGAGCCCGGCCGGGGTCGTGATGACGAGGGCGTAGTCGACCCCCGTCTGCACGCCGGAGAGCGGGACCGCCTTAGCCCCGAGCATGGGGACCTGCGCCTCGTCGAACTCGGACATCGGGAGGAACTCGTAGAACACGCCCAGGTCGGCCATGAGCCGGAGGCCGTCCTTGGGCTCGCTGTCCTGGGCAGCGATGAAGGCCTCCGATGCGCTGTAGATTTCGTGAAAATTGACGGCGGGCCCGAGGGCGCCCTTCAGCTCCTCATGAAACGGGGTGGCCGGGACGCCGCCGTGGATGAAGCATTCGAGGCGGGGCCACATCGCCTTCAGGTTCGCCGCGGGCCGGGCGCCCCCGGCCGCGCGCGCGCGCAACGTGGCGGCGACGTCCAGGACCCAGCGCGGCATCCCCGCGATCAGGGAGACGTCGGCGCCGGGCGCCTTCGCGGCGATGGCGGCGACCCGCTCGTTCCAGTCGGCGATCTGGGAGGTCGCCCCGCCCGGCTCGCTGAAGGCCCGCTCTGCCCAGCGCGGCAGGTTGAGGGCCGCGATGGCGCTCATGTCGCCCGAGTAGGCCTCGAAGGGCTCGGAGTCCTTGAGCGGGACGAGGGCGGTCGACCCGCCCAGGCTCAGGTGGCGGCCGCGGAAGACGGATGAGCTCCCCATCCGCGCGCAGTACCAGAAGATCGAGTCGAGCCCCGCGCGCTTGAAGTGTCCGAGCATCGCTTCGGTCACGGGGATCAGCCTCGAGCTGCCGGTGGAGGTCCCCGAGGTGGAGGCGTAGATCTGGCAGGTTCCCGGCCAGAGCACGTCCGGCTCGCCCTTCTTCATCCTTTCGATGTGCGGCTCGAGGTCCGCGTACGTGCACAGGCGGACGCTCTTGCGAAACCCGTCGTAGCCCATGGCGGGCTCGATCCCCGCCCCCCACCAGACGCTGCCGGAGGCGAGCTTTGGGATCAGCTGGGAAAAGATGCGGCCCTGCGCCGCGTCGGCACCCTTGGTGCCCCTCAATCGCATCGCCGCGCGGGCCGAAAAGAGGCTTGCGCCGATCGTCAGTAGATTTCTTGGGACTCCGGCCATTCCAACACGCTGCGACTCCAGAGCACCGACCCTTGGGGCAGCGGCAAGCGAATTCAGGCGCCCCGGCCGGAATCTCACTGGATTTTGACCGGCCGCGCGGCGCCCCGGAGCAGGGGCGAACGGTGCTGGCCGTCGCCCCGTGGAGCCGTTTGGATCGTGCGGGCGAAAGCCCGAACATGACCCTTCCCGACATCCTTTTTGAGGACGAATTGCTCGTGGCCTTTGACAAGCCGAGCGGGCTGCCCGTGGCTCCCGGACCCCGCCAGGGCGGGGTGACGCTCATGGGCCTGGTCCGCGAGCGCTTCGGGCCCCAGGTCGCGAACGTCCACCGCCTGGACGACGAGGCGAGCGGGATCGTGCTGTGCGCGAAGACCAAGCCCGTCCTGGACTTCCTGAGCGGCCAGTTCCAGTCCAAGACGGTCCGCAAGGCGTACCTTGCGCTGGTCGCCGTCCTGGACCCCGAGGTCTTTGCC